>NZ_JBEZJL010000065.1:0-61137 GCF_040651755.1 Actinomadura sp. NPDC048394
TGGCGCTTTCGTTTGGTGGGGGGGGGCGGTAAACCCGCGGTAATAGCCCACCGGCGGGTACAGCGCTTAGTTCCCCCCCGGCCGCCGCGGCGGCCGGGGCCCGGATTCCCAGGCAGAACCGGATTCCTAGGCGCGGGGGACCGGTTCCCGGTCCGGCGCGGGGCGCGCCGGGGTGCGGGAGAGGGGGCCGGGCCACCAGAAGCGGCGGCCGGCGTCGAGGGCCAGCGCGGGGACGATCACCGGGCGGACGACGAAGGTGTCGAGCAGGACGCCGAGCGCGACCAGCACCCCGATCTCCACGAACATCGTCACGGGCATGACGCCGAGCACGCCGAACGTGCTGGCGAGGACGAGCCCGGCGCTGGAGATGACGCCGCCGGTGAGGCCGAGGCCGCGCAGGACGCCGCCGCGGTGCCCGGCGGAGGCCGCCTCCTCGCGGATCCGGGAGACGAGGAACAGGTTGTAGTCGACGCCGAGGGCGACCATGAACAGGAAGCCCATCAGCGCGACCTGGACGTCCAGGGCCGGGAAGCCGAACGCGTACCGGAACAGCAGCCAGGACGCGCCGAGCGCGGCGAAGTACGACCCGACGACGGTCGCGACCACCAGCAGCGGGGCGACCAGCGCGCGGAGCAGGGCGATCAGCACGATCAGCACGACGCCGAGGACGAGCGGGATCACGACGCGGCGGTCGTGGGCCTGCGCGTCCGCGAGGTCGAGCGCGCTCGCCGCGCCGCCGCCGACGAGCGCGTCCGGTTCCGCGTGCCGGATCCGCTCGACGGTCCGCTTGGCGGCGTCGCTGTCGGGCGGGGACGTGAGGACGACGGCGGTGCGGGTGAGGCGCCCGTCGGCGGACGTCTCGGGCGACCCCGTCCGCGCGACGCCCGGGATCCCGCGAAGGTCGACCGGCCTGCCGCTGACGACCTGGAGCGGGCGGCTCTCGTCGCCGGGGAAGTGCGCGCCGGCGAGGCGCTCGCCCTGCACGGAGTTCGGGGTGGTGGTGAGGAAGTGGGCGCGGTCGAGCCCGGTGTGGACGCCGAGGCAGCCGGCGGCGAGCGCGGCGAGGACGGCCGCGCCGAGCGCCCAGACGAGGCGGGGACGTGCCGCGATGCGGCGGCCGGCGCGGTCCCAGAGGCCGCCGCGCGCGGGCGGCGCGTCGCCGAAGCGGGGGATGCGCGGCCAGAACACCCGGCGTCCGAGGACGACGAGCAGCGCGGGCAGCAGCGTCATCACGACGGCGAGCCCGCCGAGGATCCCGATCGCGCCGATCGGCCCGAGCGCGTAGTTGAACCCCATGTGCGCGGCGAGCAGGCACAGCAGGCCGAGGCAGACGGTCGCGGCGGACGCGGCGACCGGCACGGCGGCGCGGCGCAGCGCGGCGGCCATCGCCCGGTGCCGGTCCTCGTGGCGCCGGAGCTCCTCGCGGTAGCGGGCGAGGAGGAGCAGCGCGTAGTCGGTGCTGATGCCGAAGACGAGCGCGTTGAGGATGGTGGACATGCCGTCCGCGACGTACAGGCCCGCGTGCTCGGCCAGCAGGTAGACGACGGCGCTGGTCACCTGGAGCGAGATCGCCGCGCAGGCGAGCGGCAGCAGCCACAGGACGGGGCTGCGGTAGGTGAGCAGCAGCACGGCCGCGACCAGCACGATCGTGATGAGCAGCAGCGGCTTGTCGACCTTGCGGAACGCGTCGCCGGCGTCGAGCGCCGCGCCCGCCGGGCCGGTCACCTTCACCTGGAGGCCGCGCGGGACGTTCGTCGTCGCCGCGTCGCGGACCTTCTTCGCGTTGCCGCTCAGGTCGTCGTTGTCGTGCAGGGGGACGGCCAGCAGGAGCGCGCGGCCGTCGCGCGACGCCTGCGGGGGACCGATCGGCGCCGTGGCGAGCGGGGCGAGGGTGCGGCGGTCGGCGTCCGCCTTGGCGCGGTCGGCGGGGGTGATGCCTGGGCCGGTGCGGGCGTAGACGATGACGGCCGGGGCCTGGTCGCCGCCCCGGAACCGGTCCGCCAGCTTCTCGACCTCCGTGGACTGGGCTCCGCGGGGAAGCTCGGCGGTGGACCTCGCCTGCACGGCGTCCGGCAGCCGGCCCGCGAGCGGGACCGCCGCCGGCACGGCCGCGATCCAGAGCGCGAGGACCGCCCATGCCGTGACGCGTTTGCTCGAGAGCAGCATGAGGTGCTCTCCTTTCCGTGGGGGTTCCGTGTTGCGTGAGCACCACGCCCGCGGCCGTGGGGACACGGCCTCCGGCGTGGGTGATGCGGCCTCCGCCCGTCCGGGCCGTCGAGGGGCAACTCGGCGGCCCGGACCCGTCCGGGATCAGACTTCGGGGAAGGCCAGGAACCGGGCGTGCAGGGTGCGCGCGCCCGGCGGCGGGTCGGCGTCGGCCCGCTTGTAGCGGTAGAGGAGCGCGATGTACTCCTCGAAGAAGGGGCGCACCTGGTCGGGCGTGAGCGTGACGGTGGAGTGGGAGAACAGCAGGGCGTCCACCCACGGGCCCATGCCGTCGCGTTCCCGCTGGTAGCGGGCCAGCATCTCCAGCTCGTTCGCGAACTCCAGCCGCGTCAGCGCGTCGACGGCGTCCCGCATCGCGGGCGACTGCTCCGCGCGCGGCGGGAGCCGCCGGTCCGCCGGCACGGCCCGCCACCAGCGCTCCCGCCCGCGCTTGAGCTCCGGCACCTCCTCGACGAACCCGTACTTGGCGAACTGCCGCAGGTGGTAGCTCGTCGCGCCGGTGCTCTGCCCGAGCTCGCGGGCGAGCGTGGTGGACGAGACGGGCCCGCGCCGCATGATCTCGGCGATCCGCTGCCGCAGCGGGTGGGCGAGCAGCCGCACCTGCCGCGGATCGGTGATCACCTCGGGCTCGGGCCGCTCCTCCGGGTGCCGCTCCGGCGGCGGTCCGGCCGGTGGTCGCTCCTTCATGACCCGGACGCTACGAAGTTGCAAAGGGCCTTTGCAACGGTTCTTGGCGAAGTTCGCCGCAGCGGGGGAGGCGCGTGGCGCCCGCGAGGGAGGCGCCCGGTGGCCCAAAAGTGCCGGTTCGGCTGCGTGACCGCGCCGACACGGATCGGAACAATGCCTGTGTCCTTGGCTGACGGCCTCGCGTGCGGTCAACTAAAGTCGTCGGGGTCGGTGAGTTCGGGAGGGGCCGGGATGACCAACAAGACGGACGAGGTCGCGCCGGGCGCGACGCTGGCGGACAAGGTCGAGTGGCTGATCCGCAACCTGTGGCCGGCGGACGCGCACCCGCCCCGCAACAACGTCGAGACCGCCGCCGCCATCGCGCGCGCCACCGGCGAGGACATCTCGTCCACCACCGTGTGGAAGCTGCGCACCGGACGCCAGGAGAACCCCCAGCTCAAGACCCTCCGCGCGCTCGCCACCTTCTTCGGCGTGCCGATCGGCTACTTCGGCCGCCCCAGCGAGACCGCCCCCATCGACGAGGACATCACGCTCAAGGCCCTGCGCCGCGACGTCGAGCACGGCATCATCCGCCCCGAGGTGCTGCGCGCCCTCGTCGACCTGTCCCCGGAGGCCCGCTGGGTCGTCGACGAGATGATCCTCAGCGCCGCCGAAGCCGACCGGCGCCGCCAGGCCGCGCCCTGACGCGCCGCCCCCGACCCCGATGAGCGCGGCTCAAGGAAGAGCCGTGCGCCACAGCGTCGGCGTATCGCCGTCCATCCCGGTCGCCACCAGGCCCTGCCCGAGCGCGGCCAGCCCGGTGAGCCGCTGGCTCCCGTCGCCCGCGAGGCGTGCCCCGCGCGGACGCGTCATCCGCCATGCCGCGCCGTCCGGCGAACTCCACAGCGCGACGTCGTCGGTCCCCGCCGGCGTCCCCGCGAGCACGAACCCCTTCGGCGTCGCCAGGCTCGCCGCCAGCACGGACGCCTGCACGGTCTGCGCCCGCCACGTCCGTCCCGCATCGGACGAGACCGCGACCGCGTTGCCCGCACCCGTCGCGACCAGCGTGTCCCCGCGCGCGACGACGCGGGTGAGCGGCCCCTGCGCCTGCGGCGGTTGCACCGACGTCCACTTCGCGCCGTCATCGGACGTCCAGACGGCCGGGGCGCCGTTGCGTTCACCGACCGCGACGTAGCCCCTCGTCACGGCCGCGACGTCGTGCATCTTCCCGTCCTGCAGATCGCCGGAACCGGCCGTCCACCGGGCGAGGTCGTCCGAACGCCACGCGATCGGCGCCCGGTCCGACGAGCCCACGACGACATAGCCCGCCTGCCCGTAGGCGGCGCCGGCCAGCTCGCCGTCATCGCCCGCCGGGCCCGCGACGGGATTCCACGCGTTCGCATCGGCCGACGTGAGCAGCAGCGGCTTCGCCGCGCTCCGCCCCGCCGCGACCCAGCCCTTCGGCCCGAACGCCGCGCCCGCGATCCGCTGCACACCCGGCCCCGTCAGCCCGCTGCCGCCCGCGCGCGTCCACGCCTTGCCGTCCCGCGTCGTCCAGACGGCCGCCTCGCCCGCGCCGCTTCCGACCGCCAGCGTCACCCCGTTGCCCGACACCAGCCGCCTGATGGTCCGGTCCGGCGTCACCGCGCCGGGTATGGACAGCAGGTCGATGTCCCCGTGGCGCGCGCCCGGCGCCGCCAGGTACGCGCCCGAATTCTGGTGGCCCGCCAAGAGGACGCCCTGCGGAAGCGCCGCCGCCGCACCCGCCTCACGGCCCTGGTCCGTCCCGAGCCGCTCCACGGACTCCCAGTTCACGCCGTCCTTGCTGCGCTGCGCCGCCACGCGCCCATCGCTCAGCGGGGTCAGCGCCGCCAGGCCCGCGTCGGACCCGCCCAGCGCCGCCAGGCTGGAGTACGTGCGCCGGTCGATCGTGCTCGACCGCGTCCACCCCACGCCGTCCGACGACCGGAAGAACACCGCGAGCGCCCGCTTCTTCGGGTTCTTCGACGACCCGCCCGTCCGGCGCCCCTCCCGCGCCGCGAAGAACCCGCCGGGACCCGACGTCAGCGCCACGACCGGGCCGTACGACCCGTCGCTCTGCGGCACCTCCGCGCGCGCCCACGTCCGCCCGCCGTCGGCGGACCGCCACAGGTCGCCCTTGTCGTTGCGCACCACCAGCGTGGCGCCGCTCGCCGCGATGCTCACGGGCTTCCCCTGCAGGCCCGCCTGCTGCCGCTGCCACGCGACGCCGTCCGGGGACGTCCACAGCACGGCCGCGCCCTGGTTCGTCCCGACCGCAGCGAACCCCGCCGACGTGGCCGCGACCCCGGTCACCTGGTCGCCCGCGTTGAACGCGCCCGTGCCGGGGGCGCGGTGCGTCCATGTGCGGCCGTCCGCGCTCGTCCACACCGCCACGCCACTGAGACCTCTGCCCAGTGCCGCCCAGGCGCGGTCACCGGCCGCGACGACCTCCGGCACGTCCTGGCCGGTGCCGCCCTCGTCCTTCACCTTCGCGGTGCTCCACGCCTTGCCGCCGTCCGACGACACGAGGATCTGCCCGCGCGGCGCGTCCACCGTCTCGCTGCCGACCGTCACCGCGGTGTCGCCGTGCACCGCGACCGCCGTGATCGTCTGCTGGTGGCCGTCGTACAGCGCGGCCGGCACCGCGAACACCTTGTCGGCGGCCTCGGCCCCCGGCGCGTCGCCGTGCCCGCCGCCCTTCCCGCCGTCGCGGACGAGGTAGGTCACGCCGCCCGCCACCAGCACCGCGACCGCCGCGACCGCGATCCCCGACCGCAGGCCCGGACGAAACACGCGCGTGCCGCCGCCTTCCGGCGGCGTGGGCGCCCCCTGCGGCCGGTCGAACACCAGGGCGCCCTCGCCGGACGCCTGCGGGCCCTCGCCGTCCGCCGCCCGAACGCGCACCTGCTCCATCGCGCCCGGACCGCCTGATGCGCCCGCGCCCGCTCCGGCCCCGCTCGCCGCACGCGGCCACGGAGCCGGAACCGGCCCCGCGGACCCCGGCTTCTCAACGGCCGGAGGCGCGGCCTCGGCCTCCAACGCCGCCGCGTCGGGCGCCACGCCCCCCTTCGACCGCCCCGCAGCCGGCGACGCCACAACCTCATCAGCCACAGCCGACGGCACAGCAGGCGACGCCGGGGTCGGCGACGCCTGGCCGGGCGGCGCGGCAGTGGGCGGGGCCTCGGGCCTCCGGGCCGCTGAACGCGATGGCGCAGCCGGAGCCGCTGGTGGCGTCGGCCGTTCCGCAGTCGGCGGGGTGGCGCTGGGCGCCGCCTGCGCTGGGCTTGGGCCATCCGTCGGCGGCGGTGTCGTCGGCGAGCTTGCGGCGGGTGGCGCCGGGGTGGGCGAGGCGTCGGGTTTCTGCGCCGCTGGGCGTGGTGGCGCGGCGGGGGCCGCTGGTGGCTTCGGCTGGTCGGCAGTCGGCGGGGTCGCGCTGGGCGCCGCCGGCGCTGGGCTTAGGCGATCTGTCGGCGGCGAGCTTGCGGCGGGTGGCGCCGGGGTGGGCTGGGTCTCGGGCCGCCGTGTCGCTGGGCGTGGTGGCGCGGCCGGGGCCGCTGGTGGCGTCGGCCGGGCGGCAGTCGGCGGGGTCGCGGTGGGCGCCGCCGGTGTGGGTGGCGCTGAGGTGGGTGGTGCGGCGGTAGGCGGCGCTGTGGTGGGACGAGATGTGGTGGGCGGGGTTGGGGTGGGTGGGGTTGCGGTTGGTTGCGTTGCGGCAGCGGGGGGTGGTGGGGCTGCGGCGGCTAGGGGGCTGGTGGGGGGTGCGGCCGGGTCGGTCGGGGTGCGGAGGGGGCGACGGGCGGCGCGGGTCTGCTCGGCGGTCGGGACGGCGGGCGTCTCGTCCGCGGGCTTCGGGTCGCGTGCGGCGGGCCGTGCCGGGGCGGACGGCGCGGTGCGCCAGCTCGCCACCAGCTTGTCGCCCTCGGCGGGCGGCGGGCCGGGACGGTCACCGCGGCCCCAGTTCGGGGGCGGGGGCGGGGGAGCGCCGGGCGGGTCCTGGTCGTCAGGCCGGTCGGCCGTGCTCATGTTCGCCCCCCTCGCGACAGCACAGATGCGAAGTGTACGGAATCGCGGGCTATCGGAGGAAGGTCGGCGGGGCAGATCGAGCGGGGCCTGCGCGGACGGGTCGGGCGGATCTCTCGCGGGCTGCGGGATTAATACCCCCTGGGGGCATGTTAGGGTCCCTCGCATATACCCCCGAGGGGTATGGCTCGAGTGGAGAGGTGGACCGTCATGTCCGCAGACCCGAGGCGCTGGTGGGCACTGGCCGTGCTCGCGACCGCCCAGTTCATGGTGATCATGGACACGTCGATCATCGGGGTGGCGCTCCCCGACATGCAGCACGACCTCGGCTTCGGCCAGAGCGGGCTGCAGTGGGTGTTCAACGCCTACGTCGTCGCGTTCGGCGGGCTGCTGCTGCTCGGCGGCCGGCTGTCGGATCTGCTCGGCGCGCGGCGCGTCTTCGCGGCGGGCTGGCTCGTGCTGATCGCCGGATCGGTGGTCGCCGCGGCCGCCAGCGGTGCGGGGGCCGAGATCGCCGGCCGGGCCGTGCAGGGGATCGGCTCGGCGCTGATCGCGCCGTCCGCGCTGACGCTGCTGATGGCGCTGTTCGCGGCGCGGCCGAAGGAGCTGGCCAAGGCGATGGCGTTCTACGGCGCCGCGGCGCCCGCCGGCGGCACGGCCGGGGTGTTCCTCGGCGGAGTCATCACCGAATGGCTGAGCTGGCCGTGGGTGTTCGTCATCTACATCCCGATCGGGCTGGCGACGCTGGCGCTGGTCCCGGCCGTCCTGCCGGCGGTGCCGGGACGGCGCGCCGGGCTCGACGTCGCCGGGGCCGCGGCGGTCACGGCCGGGCTCGGGCTCGCGGTCTACGCGATCGTCCAGGCGCCGGGGCGCGGCTGGGACGCGCAGGCCACCGTCCTGCAGCTCGGCGGGGCCGTCCTGCTGCTGGCGCTGTTCGTGGCGTGGCAGCGGATCGTCCGGGGCCCGCTGATGCCGCTGTCGGTGTGGCGCACGCCCGGCCTCGCGGGCGCGAACGCGGCGATGGCGCTGCTGGGGGCCGCGTGGATCCCGATGTGGTACTTCCTCAACCTCTACCTGCAGCAGGTGCTCGGGTACGGGGCGTTCCCCAGCGGCGCGGCGCTGCTGCCGATGACCGCGCTGATGATGGTGCTGATGGTCGGCGTGACCGGGCGGCTTATCGCGCGGTTCGGCACCCGGCCGCTGATCGTCACCGGGCTGGTCGTCCTCGCCGCGGGGCTGCTCGTGCTGTCGGCGATCGACGCGGACGGCGGCTTCCTCACCGACGTGCTGCCGGGCTCGCTGATCTCCGCGGTCGGGATGTCGCTGGTGTTCATCCCCGCCACGATGGCCGCGATCGGCGGCGTCGCGCCGGAGCAGGGCGGGCTGGCGTCCGGCATCGTCAACACCACCTACCAGGTGGGGTCGGCGATCGGCCTGGCGGCGATGACCGCCATCGCGACCTCGCAGGGCGCCGGAAAGCTCGGTGATCTGCCGAGCCTGACCGACGGGTTCCAGGCCGCGTTCATCGGCGCCGCCGTGGTGGCGCTGGCCGGTGCCGGTCTCGCGCTGGTGACGCTGCGCGCGCGCTCGGTGCGACCGGCGGACGAGAAGGAGAGCGTCGGCGCGTGAGCAGAGCTCGGAGGGAGCCGTCCCGTGCGGGCGGCTCCCTCGCGCGCGCCCGGTTCCGGCGATTTACCCCCGGGAGGTTTCCTGCGGCGGTGATCAGGTACACCTCCCCGGGAGAGGACGCCGGGAGCGGGGAGGACCGATGCCGCCGTACGCCGTGGTCCTCTCCGTACTCGGGCTGGTGGGCGCGCTGATCGCGGCCGTCTACGCGATCTCGTACGCGATGGCGCCCGGGCCGCTGGAGGCCGGGCCGTTCCTGTCGGGCGGGCGTCCCGCCGAGCACGCCTTCTCGCGGTACCACGTCCGCTGGTACGCGGTGACGATGGTGTTCCTCGCCTTCGACATGGAGATGGTCTTCATGTACCCGTGGGCGCTCGTGGTGGCGTCGGTGGGCGTGAAGGCGGTCGTGGAGATGTTCGCCTTCCTGGCGCTGCTGCTGGTCGGGGTCCTGTACGCGTGGCGCGAGGGGGCGCTGCGGTGGGCGTGAGGGAGCGGGTCCGGGAGTTCGCGGAGCGGAGTCCGCGGCCGTTCGTGGTGTCGGCGGCGGACGGGACCGGCGACCGGCTCGCGGTGGAGGCGGGGCTGCGGGCGCGGCGGTGGCGTCCGGCGCTGTCGCCCGCGGAGACGGGTGTGCTGGTGGTGTGCGGACGCCCGGGCGCGGCGCTCGCCGAAGCGATCGACGTGGTGTGGTCGGCGATGCCGGGGCCGCGCGCGAGGATCCGGCCCGACGCGCTCGACGAGATCGAACCGGACGAAACGCGGCGCGACGCCCGTTCGTCCGATGACGTCGGCATGGCCGACCGGGCGGACGACCGGGACGGCCTGCGCCTCGACGTCCTGCACGTCCCGCTCGGTCCCGTGCTGGCGGCCTGGCCCGCCGGCCTGCGTCTCGATCTCGCCTTGCAGGGGGACGTCGTGCAGTCGGCCGAGGCCGTCATGGTCGACGCGGGCGGCGGGTCGTTCTGGACCGGCAGGGAGGCGGCGCGCCGTCTCGACGGCGTCGCCCGGTTGCTGCGGGTCGCGGGGTGGGACGGCGCGGCGCGGCGCGCGGCCGTCCTGCGCGACGACCTCCTGGACGGGCGGCAGGTCGGGAGCCGGTTCGAGGCGTTCGAGCGGACCGTCCGGCGGTCCGGGCCGCTGCGGTGGATGACCAAGGGCGTGGGGATCATCACGCCGGAGGCGGCGGAACGCCACGGCGTGCCTGCTCGGTACGTCGGCGACGTCGCCGACCGCCTGGACGGGTGGCTCCGCCGGATCCGCCTGGAACTCGACGGCGCCGGTACGCCGGACGGCGACCGGGACGAGGCGCTCGTCTCCTTGCTGCCCGGCCTGGTGACCGGCGCCGACCTCGCGCAGGCCCGGCTGATCGTGGCGAGCCTGGACCCGGATCTCGCCGCGGTGACCGCCGATGGTTGAGGTGCTGCTCCTCGGTGCGCTGGCCGTCGCGGCGGCGTCGCTGGACGCGGCGCTGGACGGCGGCCCCGGCCCGTTCCGCGAGGCCGCGCGGCTGCTCGTGACGGAGCGCCGCACGACACCGCGGGCCGACCGGCCGCTGACGCGGATCGGCGTGGTCTCGCTGCCGGTCGCGGCGGCGCTGGCCGCGCTCGTCGTGCCGTTCGGCGGCCACGCCGCGCTGGACAGCCGGGTCGGCGTGGTCTGGTTCAACGCGATGGAGGTCGTCGCGTGGGGGTCGGTGTGGCTGGCGGGGTGGGGCGTCAACTCGGCGTTCGCGCTGGTCGGCGGGTACCGGTTCATCGCGCAGGGGCTGGCGTACGAGCTGCCGCACATGTTCGCGCTCATGACGGCGGCGCTTGCGGCGCATTCGCTGGACCTGCGGGTCATCGGCGCGGCGCAGGGCGGGCTGTGGTTCGGGGTCTGGATGCCGGTCGCGTTCGCGGTGTACCTGCTGTCGGCGCTCGCGATGGCGTTCTGGGGGCCGTTCGGCGCGCCGCTCGGCGCCGACGTCGCCGGGGGAGCGGCGCTCGAACTGTCCGGCCCGGACCGGCTGGTGTTCCTGGCCGGGCGGTACGGGCTGCTCGCCGTCGCGTCGGCGGTCGCGGTGCCGCTGTTCCTCGGCGGCGGGGACGGGCCGCTGCTGCCGGCGTGGCTGTGGTCGGCGGTGAAGGCGTGCGCGGTGCTCGCGCTGCTGGTGTGGGCGAGGCGGTGGTCGCCCGTCCTGCGGATGGACCGGTTCGTGCAGGCGGCGTGGATCGTGCTGATCCCGGCCGTGCTGCTGCAGATGCTCGTCGTCGCGGTCGTCGTCGTGGACTGAGGAGGTTCCCGTGACCGTCCTGTTCTGGGTGCTCGCCGTGGCGGCGGTCGCCTCCGGCGCCGCGGTGTTCGCGGTCGGGTCGATGGCGCGCGCGACGTTCGCGCTTCTCGCGTCGTTCCTGTGCGTGGGCGGCGAGCTGCTGCTGGCCGGGCTGCACTACCTCGGTGTGCTCGTCGTGCTCATGATGATCATGGAGATGCTGGTGATGGCGGTCTTCATGGTCATGTACATGATGAACCCGGCCGGGCTGATGCCGATGTCGATGGTGCACAACCGGCGCGGCGCCCTCGCCGTCGCCGGCGGGACGTTCGCGGTGCTGGTGGCCGGGATCGTGGCGATCCCGTGGCCGGCGCGGCGGGGCGGCCCGCCGCACGACCCGGCGTTCGCCCTGGGGCAGGCGATCATGGGCCCGAAGATGCTGGTCATGATGGTGATCGGGATCGCGATCCTGGCCACGATGATCGCCACGGTCGTGCTCGCCACCCGGACCGGACGCTACGGCGAGGACGGCGCGCGATGACCCTCCAGGCGTTCCTGCTGCTCGCCGCCGCGCTGTTCTGCGTCGGCCTGTACGGCGCGCTCTCGCAGCAGTCGGTCGTGATGCTGATGATGGGCCTCGAACTGATGATCAACGGGATCGTGGTCGCGGCCGCCGGGTTCTGGCACCGGGTCTCGCCGGGCGCGCCGGACGGCCAGGTCCTCGTGCTCGTCGCCATCACGGTGATGGCGCTGGAGATGGCGATGGGGTTCGCCGTGGTCACCGCCCTGTTCCGCGCGCGGGACGTGGACATGACCGACGACGCCGGAGACCTCAAGGGATGATCGTCGCGCTGGCCGTGGCGCCGCCGGCCGCCGGAGCGCTGCTGCTGCTCACCGGCCGCCGGGCCGACCGCGCGGCACCGGCCGCGGGCGTCCTGGTGGCGGCGGCGGTGCTGGCGCTGGCGGTCGCGGCGGCGGTCACGCGTCCCGTCGCGCGGTTCGCGTTGCTGCCCGGATGGACCGGTGGGCTGGCCATCGACGGGTTGTCGGGCGTGCTCGTGGTGACCGTCGCGTCGGTCCTGCTGGCGATCCTGGTGTTCGCCGCGGCCTACGGCTACGGCGCGCGGTTCTTCGGCCTGATGCTGCTGTTCGCGGGCGCGATGCTGGTGACCGTCACCGCGTCCGACCTCGTCCTGCTGCTGATGGGGTGGGAGGTCATGGGCGCGATGTCGTACGCCCTGATCGGCTACGAGTGGCGCGAGGCGGAGCCGGTGCGTTCGGCGGACGTCGCGTTCCTCACCACCCGCGCCGCCGACCTCGGCCTGTACGCGGCGGCGGGCTTCGCCGTCGCCGGATCGCATTCGCTCGCGCTCTCCTCGCTGGCCGGCGCAGCGGAACCCTGGCGCGACCTTGCGGCGGCGGGCGTCGTGCTCGCCGCGCTGGGGAAGTCGGCCCAGCTTCCGTTCTCGTTCTGGCTGTCGCGGGCGATGGCCGGTCCGAGCCCGGTGTCGGCGCTGCTGCACTCGGCCACCATGGTCGCCGCCGGCGCCTACCTGCTGCTGCGGCTGTATCCGCTGCTCGCGGCGACGGGCTGGGCGGGCACGTTCGTCGCGTGGGCGGGCGCCGTGACGGCGCTGGTGCTGGGCGCCGTGGCGCTGGCGCAACGCGACCTGAAGCAGCTGCTCGCCGCGTCGACCTGCGCGCAGATCGGGTTCATGGTGATGGGCGCCGGCGCCGGATCCGTGTCGGGCGGCACGGCCCAGCTCGTGGCGCATGCGGCGGTGAAGAGCCTGCTGTTCCTGTGCGCGGGCGCATGGCTGACCGCCCTCCGAACCAAGCAACTGGACGAGCTGCACGGTGCCGCGCGCAGGTACCGGCTGGTCGGTGCCGCGTTCGGCGCGGGCGCGCTCTCCCTGGCCGGGCTGCCGCCGCTCGCGCTGTGGGTGACGAAGGACGAGGTGCTGACGGCGGCCGGCGAACGCTCGCCCGCGCTCTTCGCGGTCGGGCTCGCCGCGTCTGTCCTGTCCGCCGCCTACGCCGCGAAGGCGCTGTTCGCCGTGTGGCGCGGCACCCGCACGGATGGGGCGCGGGTGCCCACGCTCGCGCGCCTGCCGCTCGTGATCCTGGCGGCCGCGGCATGCGTGCTCGGCGTCCTCGGGCTGCCCGGTGTCGCCGACACCCTGGGCATTCCGGGCGAGACGCGGGTGAACGGCCTGGAACTGGCGGTCTCCGGCGTCCTGGCCGCGGTGACGCTCCTCGCCGTCCGGTTCGCCCGGACGATCCCGGCGCCCGCGTGGGCGGCGGACTGGCTGTTCCTCGAACGGGCCGCGCGGGCCGGGATCGTCCGCCCGGCGTTCGCGCTGGCGCGGGCGCTCGCCCGGTTCGACGACCGGTTCGTGGACGGCGCCGTCCGCGCGGTCGCACGGTCAGGCCCGTGGGCGGCGGGACTCGCCGGACGCGGCGCCGAGCTCCGGCTCGACGGCCTCGTCACCGGGGTCGGGCGGGGCGCGCGGCGGCTCGCCGCGCTGGCACGGCGCCCGCAGACCGGGCTCGTCCACACCTATTACGCGCAGGCTGCGGTGCTGCTTGCCGTCCTCGTCGCCGTCGCCGTGCTGGCCGGGTGGTGACGCGTGCTGTCCCTGGCTGTCTTCCTGCCGCTCTTCGTCGCGCTCGTCCTGCCGGGCGTCCCGCGCCGCGCCGTGCCGTGGGTCTGGATCGCCGTCACCCTCGCCGACCTCGCCCTCGTCGCGGGCATGTGGGCGGCGCACGGCACCGGGCCAGGCGTCGCCTACGAGGCGGACGTGCGGTGGATACCGTCCGTCCGGGCGGGCTACCACGTGGGCTTGGACGGACTGTCGTTCCCGCTCGTCACGCTGACCGCCGTACTGTTCGCCGCCTGCGCGGTGTACTCGGTCCGGCAGACGCATCGGGTGCGGGCGTTCGCGATGCTCTTCCTGTTCCTGGAGACGGTGTGCCTCGGGCTGTTCGCGGCGCTCGACCTGCTGCTGTTCTTCGTCTTCTTCGATCTGTCGATCGTCGGCATGTACTTCGTGATCCTGCTGTGGGGGCACGGCGACCGGACCGCGTCGGCGCTGAAGTTCTTCCTCTACACGTTCCTCGGCTCGCTCGTCCTGCTGCTCGGCTTCATCGGCCTCTACCTGGGCGTGGACCCGCACACGTTCGACATGGTCGAGCTGACCCGGCACCCGCCGCTCGCCGGCTCGCCCGGCCTCGCCGGCCTGACGCTGCTGGCCGTCGGCATCGGCCTCGGGATCAAGACGCCGGTCGTGCCGTTCCACACCTGGCTCCCGCCCGCGCACACCGACGCGCCCGCCGCCGGGTCCGCGATCCTCGCCGGGGTCATGCTGAAGATGGGCGCGTACGGGTTCGTCCGGATCGCCATGCCGATGCTGCCGGACGGCTGGCGCCGCTACGCCCTCGTCTTCCTCATCGTGGGCCTGGTGGGCGTCCTGTACGGGGCGCTGGTGGCGCTCGCCCAGGACAACGTGAAGCGGCTCGTCGCGTATACGTCCGTCAACCACATGGGCTACATCGTCCTGGCGCTCGGCGCGGCGGGGTACGCGTCCGGCCACGAGGACGCGCGCAGGCTCGCCGTCACCGGGGCCGTCACGCAGATGGTCTCCCACGGGCTCATCACCGGCGCGCTGTTCCTGCTCTGCGGCGTCCTGCACGACCGGGCGGGAAGCTACGACCTCGGACGGTTCGGCGGCATCGCGCGCACCGCGCCCGTCTACGCCGGGATGCTGGCGCTCGCCGCGTTCGCCGCCCTCGGGCTGCCCGGCCTGTCCGGCTTCATCGCCGAGTTCCAGATCTTCGCCGGGACGATCGGCAGCGGCACGACGGCGGCGGCCGTGACCGGCGCGATCGCCGTCCTCGGCATCCTCGTCACGGCGGCGCTGTTCCTGCGCGTCCTGCACCGGGCCGTGCTCGGCGCGCCCGGCGAGCTGTCCGCGCGGGTCGGGGACGTGCGGCGGCCGGAACTCGCGGCGATCGTCCCGCTGCTGGCGCTGTCGGTGCTGATCGGCGTCGCGCCGCGCGCCCTGCTCGACACGATCGAGCCGCTGGCGGCGGCCGTCACCGCACTGGCCGGCCGATGAACGAGAACCCCGCCGACGTCGCCCCCGAACTGTGCGTGCTGATCGCGGCGGTCCTCGGCCTGGTCAACGGGCTGTTCCTGCCCCGGACCCGGCAGTGGCGGGTCGCGGTGGTCTGCGCGGCCGGGCTCGTCGCGGGCCTGATCGTCGCCGCCGTCGACGCGACCCGGCCCGACCTCGTCGTCTTCGACGCGTTCTTCGTCGACCCGATCACCCACGTCACTCGGATCACCGTGCTCGGCGCGACGCTGCTCGGCCTCGCCCTGGCCGCCGGGCCCGTCCGCGGCCATCCCCGGGAGAGCGAGCACTACGTCCTGATCCTGCTGTCGGCGCTCGGCGCGATGGTGCTCGGCGCCTCGTCGGATCTGCTCGTCGTCGTCGCCGCGTACCTGCTGGCGAGCATCCCCGCCTACGCGCTCGCCGGATTCGACAAGGACGCGCACGGCACCGAAGCGGCGCTGAAGTACTACCTGATGGGCGCGTTCCTCGGCGTCGTGATGCTGGCGGGCGTCACGCTCCTCTACGGCGTCGGGCGCGGCACCGCCTACGGGACGCTCCGCGCGGGACTGGCCGGCGCGCCGTCCGCCGCCGTCTCCGCCGGGGTCGTCGCACTGCTCGCCGGGCTGCTGTTCAAGGCGGGCGCCGTCCCCGGCCAGTTCTGGGTCCCGGACGTGACCGAAGGGGCGCCCCCGGCCGTCGCCGCGTTCGTCACGACCGTCCCGAAGATCGGCGCGTTCGCCGCGCTGCTCCGGTTCGGCTCCGAGGCGCTGCCGCCCGGCGCCGGCGGATGGCCGGCGCTCGTCGCGGTGATCGCGGCGGCCACGATGACGCTCGGCAACCTCGCCGCGTTCGGGCAGGACAACGTCCGCCGGCTGCTCGCCTACTCCACCGTCAGCCAGGCCGGATACCTGCTGGTCCCGGTCGCGATGGCGGGTCGCACCGACCTCGCGCGGACCGCGCTGCTGTTCTACGTCGCCGCCTACGCGGTGACGAACCTCGGCGCGTTCGCCGCCGTCCTCGCGGCCGGACGCGACGACCTCGCCGCCTACACCGGGCTGCTCCGCGCCTCGCCGCTCCTCGGGCTGTCGCTGGTCGTCTGCCTGCTCGGCTTCGTCGGGACACCGCCGACCGCCGTGTTCCTCGGGAAGGTCCTGATGTTCGGCGCCGCGCTCGACGGCCGCTACGCCTGGCTCGCCGCCGTCGCCGCGCTCAACACCGTCGCGAGCGTCTTCTACTACCTGCGCTGGATCGTCCCGCTGTTCCGGCGGCCGGACGGCGCGCTCCGGCCCGCCCGCGCCGCGTCGGCCGTCGCCGTGGCGGCCGCCCTGTTCTCCGTGGCCCTCGGCATCGGCGCCGGGGTGGTCCTCACGCCATGACCGGCAGCTCGATCCAGGACGGGCGGCCCGCGTCGTGGAACACGGTCTGCTCCGCGCGCACCATCGACGGATGCCGGTCGAACCTCGGGAAGTTCGACGACGCGACCTGCACCCTGATCCGGTGCCCGGCCCGGAACGTCTGGCTCGTCGCGGCCAGGTCGATCTCGTGCCGGCCCGCGCCGCCGGCCGAGCGGACGACGCCGTCCAGCACGTTCATCGCCCGGCCGTCCGGGTGGACGTCGACCAGCTTGGCCGTCCAGTCGGCGCCGGGCGCGGACGTCGCCGCGTGCAGCACCGCCTTGACCGGGCCGGTGACCTCCACGTCCCGGCCGAGCACGGGCGTGGTGAAGACCAGCACGTCCGGGCGGGCCTCGACGGCCCGCTGATCGCGCGGCCCGACGTTGACCGGATCGGGCAGCAGCAGGTTCCCGCCGTGCGTGGGGACGGGGTCGTCCGGGTCGTGCACGAAATGGGACGGCGCCGCGCCCTCCGCCGGGGCCTCGGTGGACAGCGAACCGCCGGAGTGCAGGTAGTAGCGGGTGGCCGTGGCACCGGGCGGCGGCCAGCACGCGGCCTCCCGCCACACGTTCGCGCCCATCGTGAAGTACCGGACGGCGGGCCCCTCGGTGTCGCCGCGCAGGAACGCGATCTGCGCGGCCTCCACCTGCGCCGCCTGCGCGGACGCGGCGTACCCGAAGTGCAGCTCGCCTGCGCCGGCCGTCTGGGACAGGTGCGTCCACGGCCCGATGATCAGCCGCCCGCCGGGGATGCGCCGATGGTTCTCCAGGGTGCCGCGCAGGAAGACGTCGAACCATCCGGCGACGTGCAGGACGGGCACCGCGATCCGGTCGTGCCGCAGGGTGCGGGCCAGGTCCTTCCAGTACGCGTCGCGTTCCGGGTGGCCGACCCAGTCGCGCCAGAAGGGGAACGCGTCCGCCACGGCGGGCATCTCGCGCAGCGGCAGCGTCCGCAGCGCCGCGCCGGGGTCGGACAGCACGCCCATCAGCGCGCCCAGCCGCGGCCGGGCGTCGATACCGGCCGCCAGGTCGTGCGTCGCGCCGAGCAGCCCCTGGAGCGCGGCCCAGAAGAACGCCGACCCGAGCGCGAACGCGCCGCCGTGGTAGTTCAGCCCGTCGTAGAAGTCGTGCGGGGTCATCGACGCGACGACGGCCTTCAGCGCGTCCGGGCGCTCGGACGCGAGCTGGAGCGCGCATCCGGCGAGGTAGGAGTTCCCGGCGGCGACGACCTCGCCGTTCGACCACGGCTGCGCGGTGATCCAGTCGACGGTGTCGGCGCCGTCGCGGCCCTCGTCCGTCCAGGGCGTGAACTCGCCGTCGCTGTCGCCCCGGCCGCGGCAGTGCTGCAGCACCACCGCCATACCGGCCCGCAGATGGGCGCTGACCGGGACTGACCGGAACACCCCTTCGCCGTAGGGGCCGCGCATCAGCAGCGTGCGGTGCCGCCCGTCGCCGCCGGGCCGGTGCACGTCCGCGCGCAGCACCGTCCCGTCGCGCATCTCGATCGGCTGGTCCAGGACGGTGACGGCGGGGAGCGCGGGGCGGTCGAGCTTCGTCACGGCGGGCCTCGCAGGGGGTGTCGGGTCAGGGCGGCGCCGAAACGTTAGGCAGGATCCTGTTCGCCGTCAACGATGCGGCGAACTTTCTGTGCGGCCGCACAGCCAGGCTACGTAGTCCGCCACCGCGCCGTCGATGCCGTGCGCCGGCGTGAAGCCGGTGTCGGCGTGCAGGCGGGTGACGTCTAGGCGGTAGTCCTCGTCCGGGCTCTCCGGCGAACGGCCCTTTGCCATCTCGATCGGCGCTCCTGGGACGGCCTTCCCGATCGCCGCCGCGGCCTCCGCGTTCGTCGTGACGCGTCCGGACCCGACGTTGTAGATGGCGTGGTGAAGCGTCCCGGCCGTCTGGAGGAGAGCGATCGCGCGCCCGCAGTCCGGTGCGTAGAGCGCGTCGATGCCGTCGCCCGCGTACACCTTCTTCGCGTACGGCTCGCCCCGCACCGCCGCGTTGACCAGGCCGGGGATCGCGAAGAACGGCGAGTCGGCGCGTCCACCCGGGCCCCAGACCGCGCCGATCCGCAGGCACACGGCCTCGAAGTCCGCGTGCCCCGCGACGGCGGACGCCAGCGCCTCCGCGCTCCGCTTGAACGCGGGAATCGGGTGCGGCACGCCCGGCGGCAGCGGCGCGTCCTCGCGGAACGGGGTGCCGCGCACGCCGGCGTAGACGCCGATCGTGCTGGCGACGCAGACCCGGTGGACGCCCCAAGCGCGCGCGGCCTCGAACGCGTTGAGCAGGCCGGAGGTGTTGGCCCGCATCTCCGCCACCACGTCGGCGCCGTGCAGCGGTGTGCTCGCCAGATGGACGATGCCGGTGATGGCGTACCGGTCGCCGAGCGCGAGGAACGCGTCCCGGTCGGTCATGTCGAGCCGCTCCGCGACGGCGCCGTCCGGGACGTCGCGCGGCGCGGCGGAGTGCCGGGTGAGCAGGCACGACTCGCCGAGGCCGAGCAGCGCCCGGGCGACGTGCGCGCCGATGAATCCGAGCCCGCCGGTCACGAGGATCATGGGCCGCTCCTTTCGTTAGCGTGCTAATGGAACGCTAGCGGCGGGATCGCTAGCATGCAAACGATTACTAGGATCGGGGCATGGACGACCTGCTCCGGCTCTCCACCCGCGCCCACAAGCTGCTGCGCGCGGCCTCCGACGAGGCGATGAGCGAGCACGGCGTCCGCGTCGGGCAGAACCTGCTGCTGGAGGTGCTCTGGCAGGAGGACGGGCTGACCCCCGGCGAGCTGGCGAACCGGCTCGCCCTCACCACCCCGACCGTCGTCAACACCGCGACCCGGATGGAGGCCGCGGGCCTGGTCACCCGGCGGCGCGACCCGTCCGACGCCCGGCTCGTCCGGCTCTACCTGACCGAGCGCGGCCGCCGGGCGGAGGAGCCGATCCGGGAGGCGCGGCGGCGGCTGGAGGAGCGCGCCACCGCCACCCTCACCGGCGCCGAGCGCCGGCACCTGCGCAGCGCGCTCGAGAAGATCATCGCCGAGCTGTCCTGAGCCGCGGCGCGCGTCCGCGGCACGGGCTCAGCGGCCGTCGAGCCACTCGACGCCCGCGGCGCGCGCTCAGCGGCCGTCGAACCAGTCGCCCGGGGCCCGCGTGCGGGACGCCTCCGGCGCGCCGGGTGCCGCGGGCGCGCCGGGTGTCGCGGGCGCGCCGGGTGTCGCGGGCGCGCCGGGCGTCGCGGCCTCCGCCTGCCGCGCGGCGATGCGCTGCTGGAACTCCGCGTCGGCCCGGATCTCGTCCTCGCTCGGCGCCATCGCGATGATGATCAGCAGCGTGATCGACACCACCGCGATGCCGCCGATCAGCGGGATCAGGAAGTCGGACGCGGTGGCGCCGCTCGGGGCGGGCATGCCCGGGTCCATGGTGATCCGCATGGCCGCCATGCCGGTGTAGTGCATGCCGGTCACCGCGACGCCCATGATGAGCGCGGCCCCGCACGTCGCCCACAGGCCCTTCACGCGCACGCAGAACCACAGCGCGGCGGTGGCCGCGACGACGGCGATGACCACCGACAGCGCGACCAGGGCCGGCTGGTACCCGATGTCGCCGGACATGTTCATCGCGGCCATCCCGGAGTAGTGCATGCTCACCACGCCGATCCCCATGACCAGGCCGCCGGTGACGATCACGCCGGGGCCGGTCCCGCCGAAACCGAGGATGAACAGCCCGACCGCGACGACCACCACGGCGGTGAGGCAGCTCAGCAGCGTGACCGGCACGTTGTAGCGGATCGGCATGCCCGAGACGCTGAAACCCAGCATCGCGATGAAGTGCATCACCCAGATCCCGGTGCCCCCGATCGCCAGCGCGGCGAGCGACAGCCAGGACGCGCGCGACCGCCCGGTGGACGCGCGGGCGCGGGTCATGCACAGGAGTCCGAGGAAGGAGCCGACGAACGACATCACGTACGCGGAGACGGGCGTGAGCGGCCCGTAGGAGAAATGGTGCACGTGCGCCATGCGGTTCCCCGGAAAGTGAAGAGATCTCGGATCCAGGGGCATCCTAACCGGGTCTATCCGGCAAATTGGTGTAATCCGGAAGGACGCTCAGTGAAGCAGGCCGTGGGCCAATGCCAGGTCGAGCGCCGACCGGGCCGCCGGGGCGAGCAGGTGCCGGTCGGACGCGTCGAGGTAGAAGTACTCGTCGACCTCGCCGGACGCCGCGACCGCGCCGTGGCAGGACGCGGTGAAGCACGCCATCCGCGCGTGCGTGTAGTCCGGCTGGTCGTGCGCCGGCGCGCGGACCACGCCCAGCTCCCGGAACGACGCCCGGTCCAGCTCGACGCCCAGCTCCTCCCGGACCTCCCGGGACAGCGCCGCCCAGTCGTCCTCGCCCGGCTCGCGCTTGCCGCCGGGCAGGTACAGCAGGTCGCGGCCCCGCGACCGGACGGCCAGCAGCCGCCCGTCCACCACCCGCACCCACGCCACCACGTCGAGATCGGCCACGGCGCCCAGCCTAGAGCCGGCGGGATTCGAGGACGCGGCGGAGGAACTCGCGGGTGCGCGGCTCGGCCGGGTCCTCGAAGATCTGCGCGGCGGGGCCGCGCTCCAGCAGCACGCCGTCGGACAGGAAGCAGACCGTGTCGGCGATGTCGCGGGCGAACCCCATCTCGTGCGTCGCGAGGATCATCGTCATCCCGGACTCCTTCAGCTCCCGGATGATCCCCATCACCTCGGTGACCAGCTCCGGGTCCAGCGCGGACGTCACCTCGTCCAGCAGCAGCAGGCTCGGCCGCGTCGCCATCGCCCGGATGATCGCGACGCGCTGCTGCTGCCCGCCCGACAGCCGGTCCGGGTACTCGCCCGCCTTGTCGGCGAGCCCGAACCGCTTCAGCAGCTCGCGCGCCTGCTCGGCGGCCTCCGCCTTCGGCCGCTTGTGGACGCGGACCGGCGCGAGCGTGATGTTGTCCAGCACCGACATGTGCGGGAACAGGTTGTAGGACTGGAACACCATCCCGATCCGCTTGCGGACCTCGTCGGGGTCGGCGTCCGGGTCGGTGATGTCGTCGCCCTCCAGGAAGATCGCGCCGTCGTCCACCGTCTCCAGCACGTTCACGCAGCGCAGCAGCGTCGACTTGCCCGACCCGGACGCGCCGATGAGGCAGACGACCTCGTGCGGCGCGACGTCCAGGTCCACGCCGCGCAGCACCGGATGCGCGTGGTAGGTCTTCCAGACGCCTTCGACGCGCAGCAGCGGGCCGCTCATGTGCCGCCTCCGGGGGCGCGGCGGCGCTCGGCGCGCGCCGCGAGGTGGTCGGTGAACCTGGCCATCGGCACCGTCAGCGCGACGAACAGCACCGCCGTGGCCAGGTAGGGCGTGTAGTTGAAGTTCGTCGCCGAGTGGATCTGCGCCTGCCGCAGCGCCTCCAGCGGGCCGAGCACCGCCACCAGCGCGGTGTCCTTCTGCAGCGAGGCGAAGTCGTTCAGCAGCGGCGGGACGACCCGGCGCACCGCCTGCGGCAGCACCACGAACCGCAGGCTCTGCGCCTTGCTGAGCCCGAGCGACCGGGCCGCCGCGCGCTGGCTCGGATGGATCGAGTCGATACCCGCGCGGAACACCTCCGCGACGTACGCACCGTACGACAGCACGAGCGCGAACCCGCCGAGCACCGCCGGGCTGTCCGGGATGCCCTGCAGCCGGAGCGCGGGCAGCCCGAACCCGACCAGGTACACCAGCAGGATCGTCGGGATGCCGCGGAACACGTCGGTGTAGGCGACGGCCAGGGCCCGCAGCGGGAAGAACAGCGGGTTGCGCAGCCCGCGCGCGAGCGCCACCAGCAGGCCGAGCACCAGGATCACCGGCTCGGCGATCAGGAAGATCCGCACGTTCAGCCAGAAGCCGCGCAGCACGTCCGGGAACGCGTTCGTGAACTCGCCCCAGTTGAAGAACGTCTCGTGCACGCGCGGCCAGCCCGGCGACGTCACCACCACGGCGACGACGACCGCGGCGCACAGCACGGTCGACGCGGCGGCGACCGAGCCGGACCGGACGCCGGCGCGCCGGCGGCGCCGCTCCCGGTCCAGCTGGCGCTCGCTCTTGACCCAGGCGGCCTCGCCGCCCGCCCGCACGGTCATCGCGGGGTCACTTCAGGACGGGCGCGCCGGCCGACGAGGTCAGCCATTGCTGCTGGATCTTGGCCAGCTCACCGGACGACTTCAGCTGCCCGATCGCCTGGTTCAGGCAGCCCACGAGCTTGCTGCCCTTCTCCATCAGCAGCCCGAAGTGCTCGGTGCTGCCGCCCTCGGTCTGCGGCAGCTGGCCGACGATCTTCGAGCCGTCGATCTGCGCGGCGGTGACGTAGAACGCGGTCGGCAGGTCCACCAGCAGCAGGTCGACCTGCTTGTTCTTCAGCGCGTTGACGGCGTCGATCTGGGTGTTGAAGATCTTCGGCTGGCTGTCCGGCTTGATCTGGTTCTGCACCGCCTGCAGCGCGGTCGTGCCGACCTGGACGGCGATGCGGGCCTTCTTCAGGTCCGCGATGCTCGCCGCGTTCGCGAACTTGCCGTTCTTGAGCGCGACGACGCCCTGCTGCACGTCGTAGTAGCCGTCGCTGAACGTCACCGCCTTCTCGCGGGCGGGGGTGGCCGAGATCTGGTTGATGTCGAAGTCGAAGTTCTTCGGGCCGGGCGCGTAGGACGACTCGAACGACTGCGTCGTCCAGGTGACCTGGTCCTTGGTGAAGCCGAGCTTGCCGGCGACCGCGTAGGCGACGGCGCTCTCGAAGCCCTGCCCGTTGGACGGGGCGTCGTCCTTGAACCAGGGCTCGAACGCCGGCTTGTCGGTCGCGACGGTGAGCTTGCCTGGCGTCTTCAGCGGCAGCGTGTCCTTGGTGCAGGAGGCGGGGCTCTTGCTCGCCGAGGCGTCGGAGCCGTCGTCGTCCTGCGGGGCGCAGGCGGTGACGGCGAGGGTGAGCGCGGCGACGCCGGTCAGGGCGGCCACGAGGGGGCGGCGGGTCACGGGGGTGCCTCCAGCGGTGCGGTGTTGCGTGATCAAGAATGCGGGGTGGTGCGCCCGGTGGCGCGGAGGGCGACGGTGCGCGCGCCGGCCAGACCGAGGACGTCCGCGGCGCGGCCCTGGTTGACGCCGAGCCCGAGCCAGCCCGAGGAGTCGATCCACAGCAGCGGCTCGCCGGGGGCGACGCTGCCGAAGGTCCGCTCGAACGGGACGCGGGCGGTGCGGGACGTCCCGTCTGGAACGCTCCATTCGATGTCGAGCGGGGTGCCCGGCTCCAGCGCGCCGAACGCGGCGGCGAGGTCGTCGCGCTCCGCGCCCAGCACCAGGCTGCCGAACCGGTCGGTGTACAGCACGGGAACGGTCAGCTCGCCGTCGCCGATGACCGGCGCCGGAAGGTCCAGCGGCAGCGGCTCGACCGGCGCGCCGAGGCCGGTGACGTCCACGCCCGCCGCGATGTGCGCGGCGGCGGGGGAGAAGATGTCCCGCCCGTGGAACGACGTCGAGACCTCCGGCAGCCGGTACGCCGGGTTCTCCAGCGCGTGCGCCCGGACGATTCCGCCCAGCGCCTCAGCCGCCGGCACCAGCAGCCCGTTGTCCGGGCCGACCAGCACGTCGCCGCGCCCGGTCTCGACCGCCACCGGGCGGCGCGGCGTCCCGACCCCCGGATCGACGATGCCGAGGTGCACGCCCACCGGCAGGTACGGCAGCGCCTGCCGCAGCAGCATCGCGCCCTCCACCACGTCGAACGGGGTGATCTCGTCGCTGAGCACCAGCACGTTCGCATCGGGCGCGATCGTGTACACGACGCCGGCGCAGATCGAGGTGTAGGCGGCCCCGAAGTCCGTGGCGATGCTGACGAACGGGCGGCTTCCGGACATGGGCGACCTCGGTGGGACCTGCGGGGATGCGGAGAGGAGAGAGCAGCAGCCTACCAAGCCGATCTCATGACCGAACCGGCGCTAACCTCCGGGGATGCGCGCCGAATCGCTCGACCCGCTGCTGCTGCGGACCTTCGTCGCCGTCGCCGACCTCGGCTCGTTCACCGCGGCCGCCGCGGCGGGCGGCTACACCCAGTCGGCGGTGTCCCGCCAGATCGCCGCGCTGGAGGACGCCTGCGGCGTCGAGCTGTTCGCGCGCGGCGCCCGCGGCGTGCGGCCGACGCCCGCCGGCGAGCACCTCCTCCCGCACGCCCGCGCCCTGCTCGACCGGCTCGCCGACACCGTCCAGGCCATGGAGGGGCTGCGCCGCCTCGACACCGGGACGCTGCGGCTCGGCGCGTTCCCCACCGCGAACGCGGCGCTGGTCCCGCGCGCGCTCGCCCGGTTCCGCGCCCGGCACCCCGGCGTGCGCCCCACGCTGCGCGAGGGGACCACCGACCGGCTGCTGGCGATGCTGGACGGCGGCGACGTCGACCTCGCCGTCGTCAGCACCCACACCGTCCCCGCGCTGCCCGCCGGCGACCTCGTCCCGCTGCTGGACGACGCGCTGCTCGTCGCGCTGCCGTCCGGGCACCCGCTCGCCGCCCGCCGCCGCGTCCCGCTGGACGCCCTGGCCGGCGACGCGTGGATCGTCGCCGACGCCCCCGAGGCCGTCGCGGCGCTGCGCGCCCGCTGCGAGGCCGCCGGGTTCGAGCCGCGCACCCCGCTGCGCGTCGCCGAATGGATCTCCAAGCTCGGCCTGGTCGCGGGCGGGTTCGGCGTCACCCTCGTGCCCGCGCTCGCGGCGGCAGCGGCGGCGCGCCCCGACGTCGTGCTGCGGCCGCTCGCCCCCGAGCAGCCCACCCGCGCCGTCCGCGCCGCCGTCGGGCGGCACGCCCGCAGGTCCCCGGCTGTCACCGCGTTCCTGGACGACCTGCGGGCCGTCGCCGCCGAGTTGAGTTAGGGGATCGCGGCGACCACCTCGACCTCCAGCAGCGCGTCCGGGTGGAACAGCCGGGCGACCTCGACGGTCGTGCTGGTGGGCGCGGTGCCGGGGAAGAACCGCCGCCGGACGGCCCCGTACTCGGCGACGCGGCCCAGATCGGTGACGAACGTCCGGACGTTGACGACGTCCGCGAACCCGGCCCCGTGCGCGGCGAGGATCCGCTCCAGCATGGAGAAGATCACTTCGGACTGCCGGGCCATGTCGCCGGGCGCGTCGACCTTCCCGTCCTCGGTGAGCGCGATCTGCCCCGACACGTACAGCATCGGCCCGGCCGTCACCTGCGCCGTGTGCGAGTAGAAGGGGTTCGGCGGCGGCGGGACGGTCGCGGGATTGCCGAGCGTGACGCGCATACGGGAGTCCTTTCGTACGTGGTCTGCGAGTGCGATGAGGTCGTGCGGGCCGAGGTCGTCGGCGAGCGCGGCGGACGCGTGTGCGCGCGCGGCGGCGAGGACGCCCCCTGCGGGCGCGCCTGGAACGTCGAGCGCGAGACCGAGGTCCTTGGCGGCGAGCGCGACCGTGAAACGCGGCTCCGCATCGGGGACCGCGTCCCGCAGCCGGCGCGCCTGCGCGCTCGTGCGGGACAGCACGTCCAGCACGAGGTCGCGGTCGAGGCCGAGCCTGTCGGCGAGCGCCAGCGCCTCGCCGAGCACGGCGAAGTTCGCGACGAGCATCCCGTTCGCGACGAGCTTCAGCGCGGCGCCGGACCCGGGCGGGCCCACGTGCCGGACGCGTCCGAACGCCCCGAGCGCGTCGGCGCACCGGGCGAGGTCGTCGCCGGTGCCGCCCGCCAGCACCTCCAGCTCGCCCGCCTCCGCCTGCGGGATGCTGCCGACCACGGGCGCGTCGACGTACCCGACGCCGTCCGGCAGCCGGTCGCGGACGCGGCGCGCGGCGTCCGGGCCGATCGTCGACGCGTCCGCGACCACGGCTCCGGGCTCCAGCGCCGCCGCGGCGCCGTCCCGGCCGAACAGCACGTCCTCGACGGCGGCTGCGTCGGTGAGCATGGTGATGACGAGGTCGCGGCCTGCGGCGGCCTGTGCGGGCGACGCCGCGAGCGCCGCGCCCGGTTCCGCGGGGACCTTGCCCGCGGTGCGGTTCCACACCGCCACGTCGTGGCCCGCCGCGATCAGCCGCCGGGCCATCGGGACGCCCATGCGTCCCAGTCCGAGAAATGCGATTCGTGTCATGGTGCGACCGACGCTAGGCGCCGCCGAGCCATGCCACCAGCGCAGATTTCGCAGACCGGCCATGCGCGGCTCGCATGGCTTGAGGTCCGGGCGTCAGCCGAAGCGGCGGGCCGAGGCGTCCTCCTGGGCCAGCCGGTGCAGTGCCGTCAGGACCTGCTCGTACAGCACGGTGGACACGAGCAGGGTGTGCACGGTCCGCGCGCGCGGCGCGCCGTCGGCCACCCGGCCGATCTCGTGGGCGGCGACCTCCGTGGCGGCCTTCACGTAGGGGCGCAGGTCGGTGAGGGTGATCGGGAAGCCGAGCCGGCGCAGCGCGACGAAGGTGTGCGCCAGCAGGTCGCGGGCGGGGGAGCGGTCGCCGACCGTCCAGCCGAGCTCGCGGACGAGCGCGTCGACGTCCTGCCGCGCGGCGCGCCAGTGCGGGTCGTGCGGCGCGGCGACGTGCGGGCCGATGGCGTACTGCGCGGTGCCGAACAGCTCGTGCAGGCTGACCCGCTCGTCCTCGATCGCCTCGACGATCCGCTGGATCGCCGCGACAGGCAGGTCGCCGACCTCGCGCAGCGCGCTGATCAGCCGCAGCCGCTCCAGGTGCCGGTGATCGTACTCCGCGCGGGTCGCGCTCACCGCCGAGCCCTTCGGGAGGAGGCCCTCCCGGATGTAGAACTTGATCGTCTGGACCGTCAGGCCGCTGCGATCGCTGAGCTCGGAGATCTGCACCGCGCACCTCCTTGTCCGGAGGACAAACGCTATCCAGCGCGTGCGGGCCGATACCGGCACTCGTCAAAGGTGGCCCGAGATGCGGTGCTTTGTCTGACCTGCCCGGACCCCGCCGGACGGTCGCGCGCCGCGCCGGGCCGTGCCGGGCCGTGCCGGGCGCCCCCGAACGGCCCGGCGCGGCCCGGTCCCGGGCGTCAGGTGGTCAGCCGCAGATCGGCGATCGACCGCCCGGCACGCACCGCGCACCCGCCGGGCAGCCGCTCGTCCAGCGGGACCCGGACGGTCACCCGCTCGCCCGCCGCGGCCTCCGCGACCGCGAACCCGGCCAGCCGGAGCGGCAGCGCGCCCGACGAGGCGTAGCACTGCACGACCTCGCGGCCCGGACGGTCCCCGGTGTTGCGGACGGTCACCTCCGCCGTCCCGCCCGACACCGTCAGCGACTCGTACTCCCAGTCCGTGTACCCCAGGCCGTGCCCGAACGGGTACGCGACCTGCTCGGGCGCGTAGTGCAGGTAGCCGATCGCGGCGCCCTCCGCGTACGGCAGCGACCCGTCCTCGCCGGGGACCGGCGATAGGATCCCGTCCTCCGACACAGGGAACGTCGTCGGCAGCCGCCCGCCCGGCTCGGCCGCGCCGGTGAGGACGTCGGCGATCGCGTCGCCGCCCTCCTGGCCCGGCAGCCACGCCCACAGCACCGCCGCGACCTCGTCCCGCCACGGCATCAGCACGGGCGCGCCCGCGTTCACCACCACGACCGTGCGCGGGTTCGCGGCGGCGACGGCCGAGACCAGCTCGTCCTGGCGGCCGGGCAGCGCGAGCGTCGTCCGGTCGAAGCCCTCGCTCTCCACGTCGTCGTTGGTGCCGACGATCACGACCGCGACGTCGGCGGCGTGGGCGGCCTCGACCGCCGCCGCCAGCTCCTCGTCCTCGGGCAGGTGCGGCTCGTGGTGGCCGATGCCGAACGCGGTCAGGAACGACCCCGGCCGGTAGGCGCGCCGC
Organism: Actinomadura sp. NPDC048394; assembly: GCF_040651755.1. Lineage (NCBI taxonomy): Bacteria > Bacillati > Actinomycetota > Actinomycetes > Streptosporangiales > Thermomonosporaceae > Actinomadura > Actinomadura sp. NPDC048394. Next base: position 28,158 of record NZ_JBEZJL010000065.1, read on the forward strand.
AGCTCCACCGGGACCGCCCGTCCGGCGGCGAGTTCCACCTCGACGCGGTGCTCCGGCGGGCGCATCATCGCCTCGACCGGGTCGCCGCCGTCCAGGGCCAGGTTCACCGTCGCCGTGGTGTCCGCGACCCGCACGTCGTACTCGCCGACGCCCGCGACCGCGAACGTGTGCACGCCGTCCGCCGCAGGCGTCACCCGCGCGCGCACGACGATCTGCGCCGTCCCCTCCGGCACGCCCTCGAAGAACATGAACCGGGCCGCCTCGCGGTGCTCGGAGTCGAGGATGGCGCCGTCCGCGTCGATGAACTCCAGCCGCACCCCGGGCTCGCCCGTCTCCGGGTCCGTGGTCATGTCCAGCGGCAGCGCCGCCAGCCGCTCGTGCGGGTACACGCCCGCGTGCACGGTCAGCTCGGTGTCCGCGCCGAGCGCGCGCCGCAGACCGTCCACCGGCGACACGACGTGCTCGGGGTTCACGTGCGCGCTGCCGCCGCCCTGCGCGCTGAACCGCACCGCGTTCGGGCCGATCAGCGCCAGCCTGCGCGGCACGTTCAGCGGGAGCGCGCCGCCCTCGTTGCGGAGCAGCACGCACGCCCGCGCCGCGAGCGCGCGCAGCTGGGCGGGCGCGTCGGCGGGCGTCGTCACCGGCGCCGGCTCGGGGAACCCCTCCAGCGCGCCGACCCGCGCGGCCAGCCGCAGGATCCGCAGCACCTTGTCGTCGACCAGGTCCTCGGCGACCTCGCCGTCCCGGACGGCCGCGACGAGCTTGTCCCGCCACGCGTTGCCGGGCATCCCCGGCATCTCCAGGTCCATGCCCGCGTTGGCGCTCGCCGCGGTCGACCGGATCGCCGTCCAGTCCGACATCAGCACGCCGTCGAACCCCCAGCGCTCCTTCAGCACACCGGTCAGCAGCGCGTGGTTCTCCGTCATCGTCGTGCCGTTCACCCGGTTGTAGGCGGCCATCACCGCCCAGGCGCCCGCCTTCACCGCGTCCTCGAAGGGGCGCATGTACACCGCGTCCAGGGTCGCGTCGTCGATCCGGGCGTCGTACGACATCCGGGCGGTCTCGGAGTCGTTGCCGACGAAGTGCTTCACGGTCGCCGCGACCCCGGCCGACTGCACGCCCGCCACGAACCCGACGCCGATCCGGGCGGTGAGCAGCGGGTCCTCGGAGTAGTTCTCGAAATGCCGGCCGCCGAGCGGGGTCCGGTGCAGGTTGATCGTCGGCGCGAGCTGGACGTGCACGCCCTTGTCCCTGGCCTGGGCGCCGTTCAGCCGGCCCACCCGCTCGGCCAGGTCCGGGTCCCACGTCGCGGCCAGCGCCGTCGGGCTCGGGAACAGCAGGCTCGTGCTGCGCTCGTCCCACGCGGTGCCGCGGATGCCGCTCGGGCCGTCCGACAGCACCACCTTCCGCAGCCCGATCCCCGGGATCGGCCGCAGTGACCAGAAGTCGGCCCCGCTCAGCAGGTGGACCTTCTCCTCGAGCGTCAGCTGTGCGAGCCGCTTGCGCAGGCGGGACTCGTCGACGGACATCGAACCTCCTCCAGGACGTCTCCGGACGCCGCCCACCCTATTTCCCGATACCGAGTACTCGGTAGGTTTGTTACTTGTACGTTATCTTCGGTTCTGCGTAGAGTGAGGTGCCGTGAGGACCAGCACGGATCGGCGGCGCGGCTACGCCTCGGGCGACGCCCGGCGCGAGCGCATCCTGCACATCGCGACCCAGGAGTTCGCCGAACACGGCTACCGCGGCACCTCGCTGGCCCGCGTCGCCGAACGCGCCGGGCTGTCCCAGCCCGGCCTGCTCCACCATTTCCGCACCAAGGAGCAGCTGCTCGTCGCCGTCCTCGAACTGCGCGACCAGCGCGACATGGAGCGGTTCTTCGCCGACGAGGCGGCCGGCGGCCTCGACCTGCTGACGGCCCTGGTCAGGGTCGTCGAGCACAACAGCCGCACGCCGGAGCTCGTCCGGCTCTTCGTGGTGCTGACGAGCGAGGCCGTCACCGCCGACCACCCCGCCCAGGACTGGGCCCGCGCCCGCTACGAGCGCCTGCGCGCCTGGGTCGCCGACGCCCTCCGTCGCGCCGCCGGGACGGGCGAGGTGCGCCCCGGCCTCGACGCCGACGCCACCGCCGCCCGCATCATCGCCCTCATGGACGGCCTGCAGACCCAGTGGCTCCTCGACCCGGACGCCATCGACATGCCCGCCCTCTTCAGGGCCCACATAGACGAACTCCTGGCGAGCCTCCGCCCCAGAGCCTGAACCTCCGGTCAGCTCCGGCGCATGCCCTCGCTGATCTTCTCGGCGGCGGCGACGACGGGGGCGGCGTGCAGGCGGCCGGGGGAGCGGGTGAGGCGTTCGAGGGGGCCGGAGACGGAGACGGCGGCGATGACGCGGCCGCCGGCGCCGCGGATCGGGGCGGAGACGGAGCCGACGCCCTGCTCGCGCTCGCCGACGGACTGCGCCCAGCCGCGGCGGCGGACGGAGGCGAGGGTGGTCGCCTCGAACTTGGCGCCGCGCAGGCCGCGGTGCATCCGGTCGGGCTCCTCCCAGGCCAGCAGGATCTGGGCGGCGGACCCGGCGCTCATCGGCAGGGCGGCGCCGACGGGGATGGTGTCGCGCAGGCCGCTGGTGCGCTCGGCGGCGGCGACGCAGACGCGGACGTCGCCCTGGCGGCGGAACAGGGAGGCGCTCTCGCCGGTGTGGTCGCGGAGCTGGGCGAGGACGGGCTGCGCGATGGCGAGCAGGCGGTCCTCGCCGGCGGCGACGGCGAGCTCGGCGAGCCGCGGGCCGAGGATGAACCGGCCCTGGGTGTCGCGGTGGACGAGGCGGTGGTGCTCCAGCGCGACGGCGAGCCGGTGGGCCGTGGGGCGGGCGAGGCCGGTGGTCTGCACGAGCTGCGCGAGCGAGGCGGGACCGGCTTCGAGCGCGTTCAGCACGAGAACCGCTTTGTCAAGTACGCCGACTCCGCTAGAGTTGTCCATGTCTTGATATTGCCGTCTCGTAATTTGAGATGCAAATCAGGCGACCGGACCGCGGCGCGACGGCGCGCCGCACGATCATGACAGGTGAGGTGGGTGTGATGGGCCGTACATTGGCCGAGAAGGTGTACGACGCGCACGTCGTACGGCGTGCCGAGGGTGAGCCCGACCTCCTCTACATCGACCTGCACCTGGTCCACGAGGTCACCAGCCCCCAGGCGTTCGACGGGCTGCGGATGGCCGGCCGCCAGGTGCGCCGCCCCGACCTGACGATCGCCACCGAGGACCACAACGTCCCGACCACGGACCTGCTCAAGCCGATCGCCGACCCGGTGTCGCGCACCCAGGTCGAGACGCTCCGCAAGAACTGCTCCGACTTCGGCGTCCGGCTGCACCCGATGGGCGACGACGGCCAGGGCATCGTGCACGTCATCGGCCCGCAGCTCGGCCTGACCCAGCCCGGCATGACCGTGGTCTGCGGCGACTCGCACACCTCCACGCACGGCGCGTTCGGCGCGCTCGCGTTCGGCATCGGCACCAGCGAGGTCGAGCACGTCCTCGCCACGCAGACGCTGCCGCAGATCCAGCCGAAGACGATGGCCGTCACCGTGAACGGCGCGCTGCCCGAGGGCGTCACCGCCAAGGACCTGATCCTCGCGATCATCGCGAAGATCGGCACCGGCGGTGGCCAGGGCCACATCATCGAGTACCGCGGCGAGGCCGTCCGGTCGCTGTCGATGGAGGGCCGCATGACGGTCTGCAACATGTCCATCGAGGCCGGCGCCCGCGCCGGGATGATCGCCCCGGACGAGACCACGTTCGCCTACCTCAAGGGCCGCCCCAACGCCCCGCAGGGCGAGGACTGGGACAAGGCCGTCGAGTACTGGACGTCCCTGCGCACCGACGACGACGCGGTCTTCGACAAGGAGGTCGTGATCGACGCGGCCGAGCTGACCCCGTTCGTCACCTGGGGCACCAACCCCGGCCAGGGCCTGCCGCTCGCCGAGTCCGTGCCGGACCCCGCGTCCATCGACGACCCCGTCAAGCGGCAGAACGCCGAGCGGGCCCTGGAGTACATGGGCCTCACCGCCGGCACCCCGCTGCGCGACATCAAGGTCGACACCGTCTTCGTCGGCTCCTGCACCAACGGCCGCATCGAGGACCTGCGCGCCGTCGCGGGCGTGCTGGAGGGACGCAAGGTCGCCGACGGCGTCCGCATGCTGGTCGTCCCCGGCTCCATGAAGGTCAAGCAGCAGGCCGAGCAGGAGGGCCTCGACAAGGTCATCTCCGCCTCCGGCGCCGAATGGCGCGAGGCCGGCTGCTCGATGTGCCTGGCGATGAACCCCGACAAGCTCACCCCGGGCGAGCGCAGCGCCTCCACGTCCAACCGCAACTTCGAGGGCCGGCAGGGCCCCGGCGGCCGCACCCACCTGGTGTCGCCCGCCGTCGCCGCCGCCACCGCCGTCACCGGCCGCCTGGCCGCCCCCGCCGACCTCTAAGGAACCGAGCATGGAAGCCTTCACCACCTACACCGGGCGCGCCGTCCCGCTGCGGCGCAGCAACGTCGACACCGACCAGATCATCCCGGCCGTCTGGCTCAAGCAGGTCAGCCGCACCGGGTTCGACAAGGGCCTGTTCTCCGCCTGGCGCGAGGACCCGGACTTCGTGCTGAACCAGCCGCAGTACGAGGGCGCCGGCATCCTCGTCGCCGGCCCTGACTTCGGCACCGGCTCGTCCCGCGAGCACGCCGTCTGGGCCCTGCAGCAGTACGGGTTCCGCGTCGTGATCGCGCCGCGCTTCGGCGACATCTTCCGCAACAACTCCACCAAGATGGGGCTGCTGCCGGTCGTCCTGACCGACGCGCAGGTCGAGGCCCTGCAGAGCGCCGCCGAGAAGGACCCCGCCCTGGAGATCACCGTCGACCTCGAGAAGCGCGAAGTCCGCTGGGGCGCCGACACCGCGTCCTTCGAGATCGACGACTACACCCGCTGGCGGCTCATGGAGGGCCTGGACGACATCGGCCTGACCCTCCGCCACGGCGACGCCATCAACGACTACGAAGCCGCCCGCCCCGCCTGGCTCCCGGTCACTGTGTAATCCCAGGGGGACGACCCCCCTGGAACCCCCGTCACGACGGACAGGCTGTTTCCCCGCTCCGCTAGCGCTCCGCGGCGAAACAGCCTGTCCGTCGTCGGGCATGCCCGCTGCGCTCGCTGCACTCGCTCCGCGTGCCCGCCCGTGAGCAAGCTGAGCTTCACTCTGTCGGGGCTGGGCTTCACTCTGCCGGGGTCGGGCTTCACTCTGCCGGGGTCGGGCTTCAGACCTCCGGGTTGGCTTCGAGCCGCGGCTGGGGTTCGAGCTGCCGGGGTGCGGCTTTGGATTCGGCTGGGGGCGGGTTCTCGGGGTTGGCGGACCCCGGGGGGTGGGGTCGCGTAGCCTCGCGCGGGAGAATTCCTCGCAGGGGACGAGGACGCCCGAGCAATGGGGGGCTTTTGTGAACGCCGTGCCGTGGAGCGGACCGCAGTGGGACGACCCGGCGCTGACCCGGCTCGCCCGGCAGCTGCGCGACGCGCACCGGGCCGTGGCGCCGCTGCCGCCGCAGACCCGGCAGCGGCTCATCCGCCACCTCCTGGCGATCACCGATCTGGCGAAAAGGGACTCCGACCTCGCCGCCCGCAGGCTGGAGGCGTTCCTGGCCGATTTCCACGAGGCGCCCGACGTCCGTTAGCGTGCGCAGTGGCCGGATCCGGTCCGGTCACCCGGCGAGACGGGGGCGAGGCCGACAAAAACGCCAGCGACACGGCAACTCTTGCGTGCAGGTGATTGTGTCCATGCTGAGGGTCCCTTAGTTTCGTTCGGGCAAGGGGGGAACTAGAGGAGTAACCCATGAACAAGCGTGAGCTGGTCGACGCCATCTCTGACCGGCTGGGCAGCAAGAAGGCCGCAGCCGAGGCCGTCGACGCGATCCTGGAGGCGATCCAATCCGCCGTCGCCAAGGGCGACAAGGTGGCGATCACCGGGTTCGGTTCGTTCGAGAAGGCCGACCGGCCTGCCCGTACGGCCCGCAACCCCGCAACGGGCAAGACCATCGAGGTTCCCGCGACGTCCGTGCCGAAGTTCAAGGCCGGCGCGGACTTCAAGAACCTGGTGGCCGGCAAGAAGTAGCCTCGCGCGGCAGCGCCCGGGACCGTGAACGAACGGTCCCGGGCGCTGCCGCGTTCACGGCCCTGTCAGGTTCCCGGCAGCGGGAACGTCGACAGCGTCACCACCGCGACCCGGTCGCCGTCCATCGCCAGGTTCACCCGCTGCCCGAAGCGCAGCAGCCGCAGGCCCCCCGCCGCGAACGCGTCCGCGTCGAACGGCAGCTCCGTCCCGTCGTCCAGCAGCACGCTCCCCGTCCGCGCGGCCGCGTCGAAGTCCTTCACCGTCCCCTGCATGCGCGAACCCTATCCCCGGCCGTGCCCGGCGGACGGCGCGAAATCGGGGAGCAGCGCGGCGACGGCCGCGGTGCGGGGGCCGGTGCCGAGCGCCAGCGCGGCGCGCAGGTCGTCGGGGGTGTCGACGTCGCGGCGGACGCTGTCGATGCCCGGCAGCAGCAGCTCGCGGGCGCCGCGCGCGCGGTGCGCGGTGCGGGAGTCGCCGCCGAACGCGGGGGAGAAGGGCACGCCGGGACGCGCCGTGTAGAGGGTGGTGCCGACGCCCGCCGCGTCCGGGACGAACGCCTCGGGCGCCCGCGCCGCCGCGTCGAGGACCGCGGCCAGTTCGTCCGGCCGCAGAGCGGGCAGATCGGCGGAAAGCGCGCCGACGCCCGCGTCGGGTGCGAGGTCGCGGCCGCGTCCCGCCCCGTGGATCAGGGCCGGGTTCAGCCCGGCGTCGGGCTCGTCCGGGACGATCCGGGCGCCGAGCGCGGCGAGCTCCGCGGCCGGGACGGGATCGTCGGTGACCACTATCACATCGCGGACGCGGGAGCAGCGCAGCGCCGCCGCGACGGTGTCGGCGGCGACCGCCAGGGCGAGCGCCTCGCGGTGCGGCCCCGCCGCCGCGGACATGCGGGTCTTGGCCCTGGCCAGCACCTTGACCGGCACGACGAGCGACCACTCGGGATGAGGCGCGCTGGGCGCTGGGGTAGACATGGCAACTCGACACTATGCGCAGACAACCGCGACACTTGAGGACACCCCGCGTTCACGCCGGGTACGGATGGAGGAGGGACGGATCATGGGCCACGGGTACTCGCCTGGCTGGCGCAAGCTCACGATCGTCGTCCTGCGGCCCCTGCTGTTCGGGCTGCTGAGACGGGACTGGCGCGGCCGGGGCAACGTGCCCAGCACGGGCGGTGTGATCATCGCCGCCAACCACATCTCCGAGTCCGACCCCCTCGCCCTCGCGCACTTCGTCTACGAGGCCGGCCGCTACCCCGTCTACCTCGCCAAGGCCGCGCTGTTCAGCACGCCGGTCGTCGGGGCCGCGATGCGCGGCACCGGCCAGATCCCGGTGCACCGCGACCGCGCCGACGCCGCGCTGGCCCTCAAGGACGCCGAGAAGGCGCTGGTGGACGGCGAGTGCCTGATGTTCTACCCGGAGGGCAGCTGCACCCGCGACCCCGAGCTGTGGCCGATGACCGGCCAGACGGGCGTGGCGCGGATGGCGCTGACGACGGGCGCGAAGGTCGTCCCGGTCGCGACGTGGGGCGCGCACGAGCTGCTGCCGTACAAGAAGGCCGAGCAGCGCGGGCTCGCCGGGAGCCTGAAGAAGGGGTTCCACCCGTTCCCGCGCAAGACGATGAAGGTGATCGCGGGCCCGCCGATCGACCTGTCGAAGTACGAGGGGCTGCCGCTCACCAAGGAGACGCTGCGCGCGGCCACCGACGAGATCATGGACGTGATCTCCGAGCTGCTCGGCGAGCTGCGCGGCGAGCGCCCCCCGGCGGAGCGCTACGACCACCACCGGGTGCTGGAGGAGCGGCGCCGCGCCGCCGAGCCCGCCGGACCCGCGGAGGCCGTGGAGGCCGCCGAGGCGGGCGGGGTGCCCGGCCCGGCCGAGCCGCCGGACGGCGCCGAGGGCACGGGCGCCGCCGCGGACGCGGGCGCCGCCGGGAAGACCGACGCCACCGAGAAGAGCAAGGCGGGTGACTCGTGACCTACCGCACCGCGGTGATGGGAGCCGGCTCCTGGGGGACCACGTTCGCCAAGCTGCTGCACGACGCGGGCGGCGAGGTCACCCTGTGGGGCCGCCGGCCCGAGCTCGTCGAGACGATCAACGAGCGGCACGAGAACGCCGACTACCTGCCGGGCGTCGCGCTGCCCGCGGGGATCCGGGCGACCCTCGACCCCGCCGAGGCCCTGGACGGCGCCGACTTCGTGGCGCTGGCCGTCCCGGCGCAGAGCCTGCGCGGCAACCTCGCGAGCTGGGTGCCGCTGCTGCCGTCCGGCGCCGTCCTGGTCAGCCTGATGAAGGGCGTGGAGCTCGGCACGACCCGGCGGATGTCGGAGGTGATCCGGGAGGTCGCCGACGTCCCGGAGGAGCGGGTCGCGGTGTTCAGCGGGCCGAACGTGGCGCGGGAGATCGCGACCGGCGAGCCGAGCGCCGCGGTCGCCGCGTGCGTGGACGAGCAGGCCGCGGTGGGGCTGCAGGCCGCCACCATGACCCCCTACTTCCGCGTCTACACCTCGACGGACGTGATCGGCGTGGAACTGGGCGGCGCGATCAAGAACGTCGTCGCGCTGTGCGTCGGGATGTCGGTCGGGCTCGGGTTCGGGTCCAACACCCAGGCGGTGCTGATGACCCGCGGGCTCGCCGAGATCACCCGGCTCGGGATCGCGCTCGGCGCCGACGAGCACACCTTCGCCGGGCTCGCCGGGATGGGCGACCTCACCGCGTCCTGCATGTCGCCGCTCGCGCGGAACCGGACGTTCGGCGAGAACCTCGGCCGCGGGATGACGCTGGAGCAGGTCGTCGCCGTCACCAAGCAGACCGCCGAGGGCGTGAAGTCCTCGGAGGCGGTGCTGGAGCTGGCCCGCAAGCACAACGTGGAGATGCCGATCACCGAGGCGGTCGTCTCGGTGCTGTACCACGGCACGCCGATCACGGAGGCGGCGATCTCGCTGATCTCCCGTTCACCGAAGCCGGAACGGTACGGAGTGTGACCCGTGGACGACGCGACGTCGCGTCCGGTGCCCGGGGCGCGCCCGGATCGTTCGTGGCCGCACCGTACTGATCACCGGTAGGGTCGGGAATCATGTCCCAGGTTTCCAAGATTCGCGTGGCCGTGGTGTTCGGCGGGCGCAGCTCCGAGCACGCGATCTCCTGCGTCACCGCGGGCGCCGTCATGGCCGCGATCGACCGGGACCGCTACGACGTGCTGCCGATCGGCATCGCCCGCGACGGCCGCTGGGTGCTCGCGCCCGAGGACCAGCGGCTCGCGATCGAGGACGGCCGGCTGCCCGAGGTGTCCGGCGGCGGCAGCGCCCTCGCGCTGCCGTTCGACCCGGACAGCCGCGGGCTGATGGTCGTCGAGCCGGGGAAGGTCCCCGCCACGCTCGGCGAGGTCGACGTCGTGCTGCCGCTGCTGCACGGGCCGTACGGCGAGGACGGCACCATCCAGGGGCTGCTCGACCTCGCGGGCGTCCGGTACGTCGGCGCCGGGGTGCTGGCCAGCGCGGTCGGCATGGACAAGGGGTTCATGAAGCTCGTCTGGCAGGCGCGCGGGCTGCCGGTCGGCCCGTACGTGCTGATCGGCGACCGGGAGTGGCGCCGCGAGCGCAAGCGCAAGCTCGACGAGGTCAAGGAGCAGCTGGGGCTCGCCGCCGGGCGGGCGGTGTTCGTCAAGCCGGCCCGCGCCGGGTCCAGCATGGGCATCACCCGGGTCGCCGACGAGGCGGACCTGGAGGCCGCGGTCGAGACGGCCCGCGAGCACGACCCGAAGGTGATCGTGGAGGCGGCGATCGAGGGCCGCGAGATCGAGTGCGGCGTGCTGCAGGGCCTGGACGACGGCCCGCCGGAGGCGAGCCTGCCCGCCGAGGTGCAGATGGCCGGCGACCACGACTTCTACGACTTCGAGACCAAGTACCTCGACGGCGGCACCCGGATGGCGATCCCGCCGGACCTGCCCGCGGAGGCGATCGAGGAGGTCCGGGCGATCGCGGGGCAGGCGTTCGAGGCGCTGGACTGCGAGGGCCTCGCCCGGGTCGACTTCTTCCACACCCCGGACGGCCGCTGGATCCTCAACGAGATCAACACGATGCCGGGGTTCACGCCGGCGTCGGCGTTCCCGCAGATGTGGGCCGCGACGGGGCTGGACTACCCGTCGCTCGTCGACCGGCTGATCCAGACCGCGCTGCGGCGCTCCACCGGGCTCCGCTGACCCCGCGGCCGGGCGCCGTCACGCCCCGGTGAAGGGGATCCAGGCGCCGCCGCGCAGGGCGGTGGCGCCGGTCGCGTCGGTCGCGCGTGCGCCGTCGTCGGAGAACGTCCACAGCGTGTTCCCGACCATGACGGACCGGGTGACGGCGCCGCCGAGCGCGCCGGCGGGGTGGCGGATCGTCCCGGCCTCGCGTATCCCGGTCCCGTCGATCTTCAGGGCGAGCGCCTCGCCGGGCCCGCCGTCCCGGGACGTCACCGGGACGACCGCGAGCCCGGACGGCGCCCAGTACAGGAACGCGTGCGGCTCGAACTCGCTCGCGGACGTCGCGCCGGGCAGCCGGTGGACGCCGACGCGGCGCGGCGTGCCGGCGACGTCGAACAGCGAGACCTGGAGGCCTTCGGGACGTCCCGCGCTCGTGGCGTCCTGGCCGATGCCGAGGAGCCGCCCGTCCGCCAGGGGATGCAGGTACGCCGAGTAGCCGCTGATCTTCAGCGTGCCGGTGACGCGCGGACGGCTCGGATCCTTCAGATCGATCGCGTACAGCGGGTCGATCTGCCGGAACGTGACGGCGTAGGCCATCGTCCCGAGGAACCGGACGGCGTACAGCCGCTCGCCCTTGCCGAGGCCGCCGACGCGGCCGACCGGGTCGAGGCGCGCGCCGTGCTGGGCGAGGACGACCACCGAGCTCTGCGACCCGGACCCGTCCGGCTTCGTGCCCGCGGAGGTGGTCGCGAGGCGCAGGTCGCCGCCGTACTCCGACAGCGAGTACTGGTCGGGGAGCCGGCCCGGCACCGCGCCCGAGGCGACGTACCGGGGGCGCGCGCCGCCCCTGACGTCGAACTTGTACACGTCCGTGGACTCCTGGAACGGCGCCGCCGAACGCGTGCCGGGCAGGGGCCCTGGCGGAGCGCCCGTCACGTAGAGGCTGGACCCGTTGCCGTAGACGGTGGTGCCGTCGGCGGCGACCGCGATGGGGGACGGGTCGCCGAGCCCGCGCGCGAGGTCGACCGTGAGGACGGTCAGCATCGACGTGCCGGTGTACGAGGCGGGGCGGCTGACCTGGTCGCACGGCGTCCGGAACGTCCGTGCCGGGCCGCCGCCGGCGTTCACCGTGAAGGCGGGCAGCCACGCGTCGAGCGGCGCCTTCCGCACCCTCTCCTGGTTGCGGCGGACGGCGTCGTCGTGGGAACCCGCCGGGTCCTTCGGCATCGGGAAGTCGATGTCGGGCGTGGAGCGGACCACGACCCGCGCCACCGACCCGGTCTGCCGGGCGTCGACGTACCCGGTGCCGGACGTCATCGTTCCGACGATCTTCGGGGTTCCGGCCAGGTCGACCAGCGTGAGGTCGGTCTGCGGGGAGAGTGCGCCACCGGGCACGATGCCGGGCTCCGCGCCGCGCAGCAGGGGGCGGATCGGCAGCCGCTCGGACAGGACGAGCACGCGGTCGCCGCTGAGCAGGAGCTGCGCGTTGCCCGTCCACGCGGTCTTGGCGGGCGGGTTCACGGTGTGCACGACCTTGCGGGACGCCGCGTCGAGGACCTGGAGGCGGCCGCGGGCGAGCGCGACGATCCGGCGGCCGTCGGTCTTGACGGTGTCGGGCTCGTCGGCGCCGGGTTCGTGGGAGTTGGTGGCGGAATGCTGCGGGGCGGCCAGCTGGGCGTTCCGCGTCGTCCCGTCCGGTACGGCGCCTTCCGCCTTCGGCAGCGCGCCTCCGCGCATCAGCGGGACGGCGTCGCCCAGCCCGTAGGGGCCGACGCGCGCGGCGGTCGCCTCGCGCAGGCCGTCCAGGAGCGGGCCGCAGCCGTCGTAGGCCACGAGCCGCACGGGGGAGTCGTTCCGGTGGGCGGGGGAACCGGGGGAGCCGGCGCATCCGGCCAGCAGCGCCGCCGCCGCGACCGGTGCGATCGTGCGAGCACGCATTGGCCTTGGACGCGGGCGCGGCCGTCCCGGTTCCCGGTGATGGCGGTTTGACGTGTCCTTCGCGGCGGTGAAATCCGGCCGAAACGCGTCCGGGACAGGATCGGGACCGTTCCCGTCGCCGTTCCGGAAGGACGCCCGCCTTGACGCTCTCACCCGTTCCGCCCGCCCCGACCCCTCCGTTCCCGTCGGAGGGGAGGGCGCGGCCGGTGCCCGGGCACGACCGCTGGCATCCCGCCATCCCCGGCGTCGCCGAGGTGATCACCGGCGGGACCGTCCGGATGGAGTGCGCCGCCCGCGAGCCGGGTGAGGACGCGGTGCTGTGCGGCCCGCTCGTGGTCGTGGGCGCGGAGCCCGGCGACGTGATCGTGGTGGACGTCCTCGGCGTGGGCCGCGCCGACGGGGTGTACTCCGCGTCCGGGCATCCCGGCATCATCGGGTGCGCGCCGCGGGCGGTGCGGCCGGCGCCCGAGGACGACGGGGGACGGATGCTGCTCGGCGGCGTCCATCCGGCGGCCCGCGCGCGCGTGGCGGCGGAGGCGGTGCGCAGCGAGGCCCGCGGCCGGGAGATCGGCGGCTGCGCGATCGCGCCGCTGACCGCCGGGTCCCGGATCCTGCTGCCGGTGCACGTGCACGGCGCCAAACTGTCGGTCGGCGACCTGCACTTCCCGCCGCGCGGCGCCCTCGACTGCCGGACCGCGGGGCTGGCCGGCTGGATCGACCTGCGGATCAACCTGACCCGGCGCGGCGTCGAGCGGTTCCGCGTGACCGCCCCGATGCTGATGCCCGCCCCGTCCCCGCGGAGCGCCTAGCTGCGGGCGCGGCCCGCCGTCTCTCCGGACCGCGCCCGCCCGCGCCCGCGCCTTCTGGGCCGCGCCGGCCGCTGCCGGGCCGCGGCCGCGTCGCTAGGCGCGGAAGACCTCGCCGCCGTCGACGTTGAGGATCTGGCCGGTGATCCACGCCGCCTCGTCCGACAGCAGGAACAGGCAGGCGCCGACCATGTCCTCGGGCGTGCCCATCCGCTTGAGCGCCATCTTCTGGTCGACGATCTTCTGCGACATGTTGCCCGGGACGACCTTGCGGTTCGCCTCGGTGTCGGTCGGGCCCGGCGCGATCGCGTTCACGCGGATGCCCATGCTGCCGAGCTCGTGCGCGAGCTGCTGCGTCAGCCCGTTGATCGCGACCTTCGCGAGCCCGTAGAAGCCGGAGTACTGCCATGCGGCCGTGGACGACTGGTTCACGATCGACCCGCCGCCGCGCGCCTGCATGTGGGGGTAGCAGGCGCGCGCGCAGAGCAGCGCGCCGTCCATGTTCACCGACATGAACTTCTTGTAGTAGTCCCAGTCGACGGTGAACAGGAAGTCCAGCTTCATCGTCCCGAAGATGGCCGCGTTGTTCACCAGGTGGTCGATGCCGCCGAACCGCTCCACCGCGGCGGCGGCCATGGCCTCGGTGGACGCCGGGTCGGACACGTCCGTCTTCACGAACAGTCCCTTGATGTCGTCGGCGACGGCCTGGCCGCGCTCGTCGACGTCCGCGACCACGACGGACGCGCCCTCCGCCGCGAGCCCTCGCGCGTACGCCTCGCCGATGCCCTGGGCCGCACCGGTGACCACCGCGACCTTTCCCTCGAACCTCATGCTCACAGTCCCCTCCGCGCGCGGCCGTCCGGCCCCTGGTTCTGGACAGGTGTCCAGACTACAGTTCAGGACGGCCCGCGGCGCAAGGGCGGATCCCCGCGAACTCCGCATCGGCCGCATCAGCCGCATGGCGAAGATTCCGGGACGCGGGCCCCGATGCCGGGACGAAATGATCTAGGGTGAGCGCCGGGGAGCGGTGGTGCTGCAGCGGATCAAGGTCGGGGCCGTCTACGGCGGCGCGCTGCTCGGCCCGCTCGGCGGCGGGGTCGTCTCGCCGATGCTCCCGGAGATCGGCCGGTCCGTGCACGCCTCGGCGGGCGCCGCGGCCGCGTCGCTCACCGCCTACTTCGTGCCGTTCGCGCTGGTCCAGCTCGTGTCCGGGACGCTGGGGGAGCGCTGGGGGCGCCGCCGGACGGTCCGGATCGCCTACCTCGTGTACGCGGCGGGCTCGCTGGTGTGCGCGCTCGCGCCGGCGCTGGGACCGTTCCTCGGGGCGCGGGCCGCGCTCGGGGCGGCCAACGCGTTCACCTCGCCGCTGCTGCTCGCCGGGCTCGGCGACATCGTGCCGCGCGACCACCTCGGCCGGGCCGTCGGGGTGTACTCCAGCTGCCAGGCGGCCGGGCAGTCGTTCGCGCCGCTGGTCGGCGGGCTCGCCGCGGCGTCGTCGTGGCGGCTCGGATTCGTCGTGGTGGCGGGGGCGGCGGTGCTGCTGGCGTTCGCGCCGCCGCCGGGGGAGCCGCGCCCGGCCGCGGCGGCGCCGCCCTGGCGGCCGCTGCTGAGCCGGCGGATGGGCCTGCTGTCGGCGGCCTCGTTCCTGTCGTATCTCGGCGCGTCCGCGCTGCCGTTCCTCGTGGCGCTGTACGCGCGGGAGAAGCTGCACGTCAGTGCGGACCTCACCGGCGTCGCACTGCTCGGGTTCGGAGTGGCGGGGCTGGTGCTCGGCGCGGTCTGGGGACGCGTCGCCGAGCGGGCAGGGGCGCGGCTGTGCGGCGGTGTCGCGGCGGTGGTGACCGGGGTGTTCGTCGCGGTGGTGGGGTCGTCCGGGTCCGTGGGCGCGCTCGCCCTGTGGTGGACGCTGGCGGGCGCGGGGGCGTCGATGATGACGGTCGCGCTGCAGAGCCTCACGATGCGGGCGGTGCCGCGGAACCGGGGCGGGGCGCTGTCGGCCGTGTCGGCGTTCCGGTTCGGCGGGGGAGCGGTCGCGCCGCTGGTGTGGCTGCCGGTCTACCACGCCGGCGCGGCGGGTGCGTTCGCCGCGGCGGCGTGCTCGTTGCTGCTGGTCGTCCCGGTCCTCGCGCTCGCCGGCGACACCGCGGGGTGACGATGCTCACCGGAGCGTGCCATTGTTGGGCGCCGGAACCGCCGGTAATTTACTGGACGTCTCGTCAATAACCCGTCGGCGCGCCGGAGGGAAGCCCATGTCGGTCCAGCAGCCGCCCGTACGGCGGCCCCCGGAGCCGGAGAACATCGTCCTGCAGGCGCGCGACGTCCGGTTCGACTGGTCGGACGTCCCGCTGCACTGGATCCCCCGCGACCCGGTGGCCACCCACCTCATCAACGTCCTGCACATGCTGCTGCCGGCCGGCGAGGAGTGGTTCGTCAAGGTCTTCAAGGAGGCCGTCCCGTACATCCGCGACGACCGGCTCCGCGAGGACGTCCTCGGCTTCATCGGCCAGGAGGCCATGCACGCCGCGTCCCACGACGCCGTCCTCGACCACTTCGTCGAGCAGGGCCTGGACGTGCGGCCGTTCGTCCGGCAGGTCGAGTTCGTCTTCGAGGACCTGCTCGGCGACCGCGGCCTGACCGGCGACCGCAAGCGCGCCTGGCTGTTCGAGCGGATCGCGCTGATCGCCGCGATCGAGCACTTCACCGGCGTCCTCGGCGACTGGATCCTGAACGCGAAGGCGCTGGACGAGGCGGGCGCGGACCCGATGATGCTGGACCTGCTGCGCTGGCACGGCGCCGAGGAGGTCGAGCACCGGCACGTCGCGCACGACCTGTTCATGCACCTCGACGGCTCGTACGCGGCCCGGCTCCGCGCGATGGGCGAGACGATCACCATGCTCGGGGCGCTGTGGCACCGCGGGCACCGCTTCCTCATGGCCCGCGACCCGATCGTCCGTGGCCGGATCAAGGGCGGGATGCGACACCTGCGCCGCACCGGCCCGGCGGGCCTCACCCCCTCCGGGCGGATGGTCGGCGCCTCGGTGGCGCGCTACCTCAAGCGCTCCTACAGCCCGCTGAACGAGGGGTCCACCAGCCAGGCCCTCGCCTACCTGGCCGCGTCCCCGGCGGCCCGGGCGGCGCTGCGATGATCCCGCCCGACCTGCGGGGACGCCGCGAGCGCGACCCGTTCTGGGTCGCGGTGAACGCCGCGTTCAACGGCATCCAGCGGTTCCGCTCGCTGCGAGCCCCCGCGCCGCCCGCCGTCCGGCCCGTCGACCGGACGCTGCGCCTGACCGTCCAGGAGGTGCGCGGCGAGGCCGACGACGTGGTCAGCCTGCGGCTCGGCGCCCCTGACGGGCGCGTCCTGCCCGCCTGGCAGCCCGGCGGCCACCTCGACGTGCTGCTCCCGTCCGGGCGCCGCCGCCAGTACTCGCTGTGCGGCGACCCCGCCGACCGGCGCGCCTACCGGATCGCCGTCCGCCGCCTGCCCGACGGGGGCGGCGGGTCCGTCGAGATGCACGAGCTGCGGGAAGGCGACGAGGTCGCCGTGCAGGGGCCGCGCAACGCGTTCCCGTTCCTCGCGCACGACCGGTACGTGTTCCTCGCCGGCGGCATCGGCATCACGCCGATCCTGCCGATGGTGACCGCCGCCGACCGGTTCGGCGCGGACTGGCGCCTGGTCTACACCGGCCGGACCCGCGCGTCCCTGCCGTTCCTGGACGAGCTGCCCGCCGGACGCGTGACCGTCCGCACCGACGACGAGCACGGCGTGCCGTCCGCCGCGGGCCTGCTCGGCGACGTCCCCGACGGGACCGCCGTGTACTGCTGCGGCCCCGCGCCGATGATCGACGCCGTCCGCACGTCCGTCGGCCTGAACGCGACCCTGCACTACGAGCGCTTCGCGCCGCCGCCCATCGCCGGCGGGAAGCCGTTCGAGGTGGAGCTGCGGCGCAGCGGCCGCACCCTGACGGTGCCCGCCGACCGGTCCGCCCTCGACGTCGTCAGGGACGTGCTGCCGGACGTGGCCTACTCCTGCCGCCAGGGCTTCTGCGGCACCTGCCGGACCGCCGTCCTCGCCGGCGACGTGGACGACCGCGCCCCGTCCGACCAGGGCGACGACTCCATGCTGGTCTGCGTCTCCCGCGCCACCGGAGGGCGCGTCACCCTCGACCTGTGACACGGCGGAGACCACGCCCGGCGCCCGGATGTGCCAGGCTTGGGGGATCTGGTCCCGTCCTGAGGAGAACGTGCCGTGCCGCCAGCCGACCTGCCGGATCGCATCGGCCCCTACCGGGTGGCGGACCGGCTCGGCGAGGGCGGGATGGGGACGGTCTACGTCGGGCTGGACGAGACCGGCCGCAAGGTCGCCATCAAGGTGATCCGCCGCGAGTACGCCGCCGACCGGCAGTACCGGGCGCGGTTCCAGGCGGAGGTCGCGGCCGCGCAGCGCGTCCGCCCGTTCTGCACCGCGCCGGTGCTCGACGCCGACCCGGCGGCCGACCCGCCGTACCTGGTCACCGAGTTCGTCAACGGACCGAGCCTCGACGACTCCGTCGCGAAGGACGGCCCGCTGCGCGGCGCCGACCTGGAGGCCGTCGCGGTCGGCATCGCGACGGCGCTGACCGCGATCCACGACGCGGGCGTCGTGCACCGCGACCTCAAGCCGGCGAACGTGCTGCTGTCCACGTTCGGCCCGCGCGTCATCGACTTCGGCATCGCCCGGTCGGTGGACGGGACGCGCCTCACCGCGACCGGCGGCATCGTCGGCACGCCCGCGTTCATGGCGCCCGAGCAGCTCGACGGGCGCGGCGCGACCCCCGCGTCCGACGTGTTCGCCTGGGGCGCGACCGTGGCGTTCGCGGCGCGCGGCGGCCCCTGCTTCGGCGGCGACTCGCTCCCGGCGATCATCCACCAGATCGTCAGCGGGGAGCCCGACCTGAGCGGGCTGCACGGGACGCTGCTCGGCGCGGTCGAGGCCGCGCTGGCGAAGGACCCGGCACGGCGCCCGTCCGCGCAGGCGCTCCTGGACCGGCTGATCTCGGGCGGCGCCCCGCGGCAGGCGCCGGCCGGCGCGCCGCCCGCCGGCCTCTCGCGGACGGGTATGTCGAGGACGGGCATGTCGCGGACCGGCATGTCACCGGCCGGGGCGCCGAGGCACGCCGCCACCGAGAGCGGCCCGCCGCCCGCACGGCACGGCGGCCTCTCCGCGGCGCCGCCACCGGCGCACGCCCCCGCGCCGCACCCGGCACACGCGTCCACACCGCCGCCCGCGCAGGGTCCGACACCGCCTCCGTCGCACGCCCCGGCTCCGCCGCCCGGGCCCGCGCCCTCCCCGGCACTCGCGGCGGGCGAGGCCGACGCGCTCGTCGAGCGCCAATACCGGCAGGCCGCCCAGGCGGGCGACCCGTCCGCGATGCGCAACCTCGCGGTGCTGCTGAGCATGCAGGGACGCACCGCCGAGGCCGAGTCGTGGCAGAAGTACGCCGATGCGGTCGCCGCGCGACCGGCGCCGTACCCGCAGGGCACCGCGCCCGGCGCCTACGGCCCGCCGACGCAGGCGCCCGCCGCCGGCCCGCGCCCGAACCCGTACGCCAAGCCGTCCTACAACCACGCCTCCATCTACGCGCTGACCTGCGGGCTCGTCGGGCTGATCTCCTGCGGCCTGACGTCCATCCCGGCGATCGTCGCCGGGCACATCGCGTGGGCGCGGGTGCGGCGCTCGGGGCAGCGCGGCCTCGGCTTCGCGATCACCGGGATCTCGCTCGGCTGGCTCATGGTCGCGTTCTGGCTGCTCGTCCTGCTCGGCTGGTCGCTGCCGGACGACACGTCCAGCGGCTGACGGCCCAGGGGAGCGGCCCCGCGATAAATGCGTTGCGGGCCCTCCGGTGCCGATGGCACCGTAGAGCACGTCAGCCCGTCGAAGACGGTGACACGAGACCTCGGAAGGAGGACCGGCCATGGCGATGGAGCAGCTACGACTTCGACTGCCCAAGGCGTCGCACGCCCGCCCCGGCCGGTATCCCCTCTCCTAGAGGCCCCCTGGCCGAGCCGCCGCGAGCGACGCCTCGCACAGACCTGCGGCTCTACCCCAACAGGCAGAGGGGCCATCCTCAGATGGTGGACGTTCCGGGTTCGAATCCCGGGAGCCGCACGCACGCCTCCGTAGTCCAACGGTAGAGACAGCGGCATGAGGTGCCGTGTGCTGGGGGTTCGAATCCCTCCGGAGGTACGAAGCGGGCCGCGGGCCCGCACACGGGGCGGCGCCGACGCGGGAGAGTCGGGCCTGTCTGTAAAACAGGTGCAATGTCTGAGTGGGTTCGAATCCCACCCGCCCCACCCGGAGTCCCCGGGCCGCGGTTAGCGCTGGCGCTCGTGGATGTAGAGCTCCTTGCGGCCGGCGGGCCCGACGGAGCGGTGATCCGGAACCGGCAGCTCGTAGCGGACCTTCCGCAGATGGTCGCCGTACTGCCGGTCGGCGTTGTAGACGGACCGGAACTTCCAGATCGACCTGGCGAAGTTCGTCTGCCCGTGCCACAGGTGGCGGCCCATGATGCCGAGCGTCTGCGCCGCAGCCGCGACGCCGAGATGCTTGCGGTTCATCACCGACTGGGTCTTCACCAGCTCGCGGTAGAACTCGTACAGCGGCAGGTTCGTCGGCACGACCGCGTGCTGGATGTCGAAGAGGCGGTAGTCGCGCGTCGTCAGCTTGCGGGACTCGGTATGCCAGATCTCCGTGCCGGGATAGGGCGTCATCACGGTGAGGTTGACGATCTCGGGCACCGACAGCGCCCACTCGCGGACGAGCGTGAACTGGCGGGCGTCCCAGGCCGGGTCCACGATCAGGTTGATGGCCACGGTGAGGCCCATCTTGCGGGCGAGCTCCAGCGCCTTGATGTTGGTGTCGGGGCTTGTCCGCTTGCGGTATCGGTCGAGGCCCTCCTCGTCGAGCGCCTCCATGCCGAGGAACATGTAGTTCAGGCCGAGCCGCCGCCACCGCTCGAAGACCTCGGGATGGCGCAGCAGCACGTCCGCGCGGGTCTCCAGGTAGTACTCCTTGCGGATGCCGCGCCGCTCCACCTCGGCGGCGATCGCGTCGCCGTGCTCCGGCTTGATGAACGCGACGTCGTCCACGATGAACAGGCCGGGCTCGCGGATCGAGGCGATCTCCTCCGCCGCCGCCTCCGGCGACACCTTCCGGTACGTGCGGCCGTAGAATGTCCACGCGCTGCAGAACGAGCAGTCCCACGGGCAGCCGCGGGTGAACTCGATGGACGCGGCCGGGTCCAGGACGCCGATGAAGTACTTGTGGCGGCGCCGCGTCAGGTCGCGGGCCGGACGGGGCGCGTCGAGGCTGTCGAGCAGCAGCGGCACCTTCTTGCAGGTGCCGTCTGCGGTCACGGCGCCCGGCACCTCGCCGAGGCCGCCGTCGCGCGCGGCCTCCAGCAGCAGCGGCGCCGCCACCTCGCCCTCGCCGCGCAGCACCGCGTCCAGCGCCCCGTTCGCCTGGTCGAGGACGTGCGCCGCGATGAACGAGACGCTGTGCCCGCCGGCGAACACGAAGCACCCCGGCAGCCGGCGCTTGACCTCCTTGGCGAGGTCGATCATCTCCGGCACGTTGGCCAGGTAGTTCACCCCGAACCCCACGGCCTCCGGCCGGAACGCCTGCAGTTCGCGGCGCAGGTCCTCGTGGGTGAACACCTGCAGGTCCAGCAGCCGCACCTCGTGGCCGGCGGCGCGCAGCGCGGCGGCGACCCGCTCGACGCCGAGCGGTTCAAGCCGCAGGAAGATCTCCGAGTACATCAGTCCGCTGGGATGGACCAGGAGAGTGCGCATCGGGTTCCCTTCCCAGGCGCGTCGGCCGTTCGCTGTGGTGCCGGATCGCTGTGGTGCCGGATCGCCGTGGTCCCGCAAAACGCGGCGCTCCGGACAGCGGACTGTTACCCGTGATAACGGAGAGTTAACGAGTTGCCGGTGCGGCGGGCGTTGAACTAATGTCTGGACATGTGTCCGGAGAAGTGTCGACCGAGCCCACGCGCCGCCGCCTGACGCCGCGGCAGGCCGATACGGTGCGGCGGCTCACCGACGCCGCCGTCGAGGAGGTCCGCGACACCGGCTACGAGGGGCTGACCGTCCGCAACGTCGCCCGCCGCGCGGGCGTCGCGCCGGCCACCGCCTACACCTACTTCGCCTCCAAGAACCACCTGATCACCGAGGTGTTCTGGCGGCGGCTCAGCGCGCTCCCGCCCGTCGAGCCCGGCGGGCCCGCCGAGACCGGCGGCGACCGGGACGTCACCGGACGCGTCGAGCGGGTGCTCCGCGAGATCGCGCTGCTGGTCTCCGACGAGCCGGAGCTCGCCGCGGCGTGCACCACCGCCATGCTCGGCACCGACCCCGACGTCCGGGAGCTGCGCGCCCGCATCGGCGCCGCGATCCGCACCCGGCTCCGCGACGCGCTCGGCGACCACGACGACCCGGCGGTCCTCGGCGCGCTGGAACTCGCCTACTCCGGCGCGCTCCTGCACGCCGGCATGGGCTACACCTCCTACACCCGCATGGCCGACCGGCTCGCCGAGATGGCGCGGCTCATCCTGCCCGCCGGGGGACGGCCCGGCGCCCGCTAGATCTGGCCCTCCGGCTTCGCCGGGATCGTCGCCTTGATCGCCGGGGTCAGCTCGATCAGCACGTCCCCGGCCGGCCGGTACTTCGCCGGGACCGTCACCTCGACGTACGCCTGCCGGCCCACCGCCGTCCACGTCACCGGGCGGTCCACCGGCTGCCCGAACCAGCTGATCCCGTTGATGTCCACCAGCTCCGACGTCTGCCGCAGCGCGGCCGGGATCGGCACGCCGCAGCGCAGCGCGATCGCCGGCGACCCCCACGCCGCCGTCAGCTGCGAGTCCGGTTTGGTGTCGCGCAACGACTGGCCGTGCACCTTCGCGGGCAGCCGCAGCCCCTCGCAGAGCCGCTGCGTCGCCGCGTCCGGATGCGGGACGGGGACCTCGACCGCCCCGTCCCCGCATGCCGCGGGCAGCAGCATCAGCGGGGCCAGCAGGACCGGCGCCCAGCGGAACCGGATCCTAGATGTGGACAATGGGGCAGGTGAGGGTGCGCGTGATGCCCTCGACCGTCTGGATCTGCGCGACGACGAGCTTGCCCAGCTCGTCCACATTCCGCGCCTCCGCTCGGACGATCACGTCGTAGGGCCCCGTGACGTCCTCCGCCAGGGTCACGCCGGGAACGCCGGAGATGTGCCCCGCGACCTCGGCCGCCTTGCCCACTTCGGTCTGGATGAGGATGTAGGCCTGCACCATCACGTCCTCCCCGGGCGGAGAATTAGCCGTCGGACGGTCACCGTATCGTGTTACGCGGCGCGGCGGGCGTCCGGGGGGCGCACAGCGCGCGCACGGGCCCGGACGCGGCCGGCGGGACACGGCCGCCGGGCGGCGAGAGGGCGGGAACGGGGCGGATGGGCACCATCGGGGAGCTGGGCGAGTTCGGGCTGATCGGCCGGCTGACGCGGCGGCTCCCGCAGGGACCCGACGTCCGGCTCGGCCCCGGCGACGACGCCGCGGTCATCGCCGCGCCCGACGGCCGGGTCGTCGCCACCACCGACCTGCTCGTCGAGGGCCGGCACTTCCGCCGCGACTGGTCCGGCCCCTACGACATCGGACGCAAGGCTGCCGCGCAGAACCTCGCCGACGTCGTCGCGATGGGCGCCCGCCCGACCGCGCTGCTCGTCGGGTTCGCGGCGCCGCCGTCCACCGACGCCGCCTGGGCCGAGCGGCTCTACGACGGGCTCGCCGACGAGTGCCGCCGCGCCGGGGCGTCCGTCGCGGGCGGCGACGTCGTCGGCGCGCCCGAGGTCACGCTCGCCGTCACCGCGCTCGGCGACCTCGGCGGCGGCGCGCCGCTCACCCGGTCCGGCGCGCGTCCCGGCGACCTCGTCGCGGTCCGCGGCCGCCTCGGCCACGCCTCCGCCGGGCTGGCGCTGCTCGCCGAGGGACGCGACGGGCCCGCCGAACTGATCGCCGCGCACCGCCGCCCCGAGCCGCCGTACGAGGCGGGCGCCGAGGCGCGGGGCGCGGGCGCGACCGCGCTGCTCGACGTCAGCGACGGCCTCGTCCAGGACCTCGGGCACCTCGCCGACGCGAGCGGGGTGCGGATCGACGTCGACTCCGCGACACTGGTCGTCCCGGAGGCCCTCGGCCCGGACGGGCTGCGGCACGTGCTCACCGGCGGCGAGGACCACGGCTTCGCCGGGACCTTCCCGCCGGATTCCCCGCCGCCCCCGTCCTGGACGGTGATCGGAACCGTAGGAAGGGGTGCCGGGGTGCGCGTCGACGGGCGCGTCCCGGACGCCGCCGGATGGGACCACTTCCGGGGGTGAACGCCCGGTTGACACCGGGTGCCGACCGGGTGCGCTTTCCTCATCCGGTAGGCATGTTTGGTACTGGTTTGGTATACATCCTGTGATCGAAGAGGAATGGGATGGGACGACACACCAAGCGCGAGCAACCCGATGACGAGCCCGCGCCGGACGATCCGGCGCACGCGGGTTCGTTCCTCGGAGCCCCTCCCGGACCGTCCTTCGAGGCCTTCTCGGGCCCGACCGACGACCAGGTGTTCTTCTCGTACGAGCCCCACCCTCCCGCCTCCTCGCACGCTTCCCCCGCCGGTCCGCCGCCCGCCGCGCAGCGCCAGCACGGCCCCCCGGAACCGCACCGCTTCGAGCCCTATCCCGGCGACTACCCGGGCGACCTCCCCGCCGCCATGGCGGGCCACGACGACCGCTTCCCCGGCGCCCCGGCCGCCTTCCCGTCGCCGCCCGCGCCCCCGCCGGGATCCGGTGCCGACGGCTCCGCGCAGCCGCACTCGGCGGACTCCGCGACCGCCCCGGCCTCCCCGCCTTCGACGCGGGCCCGGGTCGCCCGGCTCGTGTCCGCGCTCCCCGTCCCGATGCTGCCGATCGTCGCGCTCGTCATCGCCGTCGGCGTCGTCGCGTACGCGCTGAGCACCCAGCAGATCTCCCTCAACTTCGCCGGCGGCGGCGCCCCCAAGAACCCGGTCAACAACCCCCGCGACAGCCAGGTCTCCCAGCGCGGGCCGGGCAACCGCGCCAGCCGCGCGACCCGCCCCGACGGGCTCGTCCTCGCCTTCCACGTCGTCTCCCGCACGAGCACCGCGTTCCGGGCCACCGGCACCGTCACCAACCGGGGGCAGAAGACGGTCTCCCGGTGGGCGCTCGCCTTCAAGATCCCGAACGTGACGGTGCGCGCGGTCAGCGGCGCGATCGTCGTGAGGACCGGCCAGCTCGCCTACGTCCGCGGCCGCACGGGTCTCGCGCCCGGCGGCTCCGCCCAGTTCGTCTTCACCGCGAACGGCACGCCGCGCAAGCCGACCTACTGCATCATGAACAAGCTGGCCTGCGCCATCCTCTGAGCTCCCGGACCGCGAGCCGCACCGCGCGATAGATCGCCATAAAGTGGACGTCATGCAGCAGAACGCGTCCGCGCCCCGCCAGGCCCCGCCGCTCGTGCTCACCATCGCGGGCTCGGACTCCGGCGGCGGCGCCGGCATCCAGGCGGACCTGAAGACCATGCTCGCGCTCGGCGTGCACGGGATGAGCGTCATCGCCGCCGTCACCGCGCAGAACTCCCTCGGCGTCCAGGGCTACTGGGAGCTGCCCGCCGAGGCCGTCCGCGCCCAGCTCGACTCCGTCCTCTCCGACATCGGCGTGCACGCGATCAAGACCGGGATGCTCGCGTCGACCGTGCTGGTCGAGACCGTCGCCGAGGCGCTCGCCGCGTCGGACGCCCCGTCCGTCGTGGACCCCGTCGGTGTCTCCAAGCACGGCGACTCGCTGCTGGCTCCCGACGCCGTCGACGCCGTCCGCTCCGCGCTGCTGCCCGCCGCGACCGTCGTCACCCCGAACCTCTACGAGGTCGAGCAGCTCACCGGCGTCAAGGTGGTGGACGAGACGGGCCTGCGCGAGGCCGCCGAGGCGGTCAAGGCGCTCGGCCCCCGCTGGGTGCTGATCAAGGGCGGCCATCTCCCCGGCGAGCCCGCCGACCTGCTGTTCGACGGCGAGCACGAGCACCGCTTCACCGCGCCGCGGCACGACAACCGGCACACCCACGGCACGGGCTGCACCCTCGCGTCCGCGATCGCCTCCCGCCTCGCGCTCGGCGACGATGTCCCCGCGGCGGTCGGCAAGGCCAAGGAGTACGTCACGGGCGCGATCGCCGCGGGCTTCCCGCTCGGCACCGGCATCGGCCCCGTCGACCACGGCTGGCAGCGTTCACTGCAATCCCGGCTGTGTTGACTGCAATCCCGGCCCGAGGGGCTCGCCTGGCGGCTCGCCCCTCGACCGGGCTTGGGCGAGCGCGGCATCGCTTCGCGATCTTCCCGGTGGAGGCTCGCCTCCGGCTTCGCCTCCACCGGTCAGGTCACGCGCTCGCGTGACGGCCGGGCGCTGCTGATCTGAACGGGCCCGGGCATGCGAAAGCCGGTTCACCGGGCAACCCCGATGAACCGGCTCAGGCGTGCTACCTGCGGTCAGACGGTCGGCTTGACGATCTTGCCGGCCTTGATGCAGGAGGTGCAGGCGTTGATCCGCTTGGTGCTGCCGTTCACGACGGCGCGCACGCGCTGGATGTTGGGGTTCCAGCGGCGCGGGGTGCGGCGGTGCGAGTGGGAGACGCGCATGCCGAAACCGGGTCCCTTGCCGCAGACGTCGCAGACGGAAGCCACGGGAAACTCCAAGTGGTGTCGATGCTCTACCGGAGCGCCGCCCGTCGCCGCCGCGGGCGGGGCCGGGCATCGTGGGCGCTCACTGATCGCGCCTCGGACGAGGCGCACGGATCAGACTAGCCGAACGGCCCATGACTAAGCGAATCGAAGCCGCGGTCAAGGCTCTGGCGCCCGGCGGGGACGGCACTGCAAGATGACCCGATGGTCCTTGATGCGGCGGCGGTGCGCCGGTGGTGCAGGCTCGCGGCGGACGCCCTCGGCCGCACCCGCGGGGAGATCGACGCGCTGAACGTCTTCCCCGTCCCGGACGGCGACACCGGCACGAACCTGCACCTCACCGTCCTCGCGGCGGCGGACGCGGCGGACGCCCTGCCGTCCGGCGCGGGCGAGGCGGACGCGTGGCGGGCCGTCGCGCAGGCCGCGCTGCTGGGCGCCCGGGGCAACTCCGGAGTGATCCTCAGCCAGGTCCTCCGCGGCATGGCCGACGTGCTCGGCTCCCCGGCGGAGCAGGGCGGCGCGGCGCTCGCCGAGGCGCTGGAGCACGCGTCCGTGCTGGCCAGGGCGGCGGTCGAGCATCCCGTCGAGGGCACGATCCTGAGCGTGCTGGGCGAGGCGGCGTCGGCGGCGTCGGAGGCGTCCGCTACGGGCGTCGACGGGACGGCCCGCGCGGCGGCGGACGGGGCGCGCCGGGCGCTGCGCCGCACGACCGGGCAGCTCGACGTGCTGGCCCGCAGCGGCGTGGTGGACGCGGGCGCCGCCGGGCTGTGCGTGGTGCTCGACGCGCTCGCCGCCGTGATCACCGACGAGTACCCGGAGCACTACGAGGTCCCGGCGCGGACCGCCGGGACGGCGCCGCCACCCGGCGAGCGCCCCGAGCCCCAGGGCCCCGGTTACGAGGTCATGTACCTGCTGGACGCGCCGGACGAGGCCGTCCACCGGTTGCGGGAGAGGCTCGACGGCCTAGGCGACTCCCTCGTCGTGGTCGGCGGCGACGGCCTGTGGAACGTCCACGTGCACGTCGACGACGCGGGCGCCGCGATCGAGGCGGGCCTCGCCGCCGGGCGCCCGCACCGCATCCGCGTCACCTACCTGCACGCCGCGTCCGCGGGTGAGCCGCACGCGCCGCACGCGGGCCGCGCCGTGGTCGCGGTGACCGCCGCCGACGGGCTCGCCGCGCTGTTCGAGGCGGCGGGCGCCCGGGTCGTCCGGCGCGAGCCCGGCGCGGTGCCGCCGCTGGCGTTGCTGGCGGACGCGATCCTCGCGGCCGGTGACGAGGTGGTGGTGCTGCCGAACGAACCGGAGGTCCTCGCGCTCGCCGAGGCCGCCGCAGAGCGCGCGCGGGATGGCGGAGCGCGCATCGCGGTGGTCCCGGCGAAGGCGTCCGTGCAGGGGCTCGCGGCGCTCGCGGTGCACGACCCGCTGCGCCGGTTCGGCGACGACGTCATCGCGATGACCCGCGCCGCCGGCGCCACCCGGTTCGGGCACCTGGAGGTGGCCGCGGAGGAGGCGGTGACGAGCGTCGGCCTGTGCCGTCCCGGCGACGTCCTCGGCCTGATCGAGGGCGACGTCGCGACGATCGGCGCCGACATAGCGGAGGTCGCCCGGCGCGTCCTGGACCGGATGCTGTCGGGCGGCGGCGAGCTCGTCACCCTGATCGCCGGGCGCAACGCCCCGCCCGGGCTGGCCGAGGGACTGGAGGAGCACCTGCGCGCCGGCCGTCCCGATGTGGAGGTCTGCCTCTACGACGGGGCGCAGCGCCGCTACCCGCTGCTCATCGGAGTCGAGTGATTCGTGTCCCCGCCATGGGCTAGAAAGGAGTCCGTGGCGAATCTCGACGAGCCGTTGCGCAAGGTTCTCGGCGACAAGACGGCCAAGGTGCTGGAGAAGGGCCTCGACCTGCACACGGCCGGCGACCTGCTGCACCACTATCCGCGCCGCTACGCCACCCGGGGCGAGCTGACGCCGCTGAACGAGCTGCTCGACGGCGAGCACGTCACCGTCATGGCGGAGGTCGTGAAGGTGCAGGGCCGCTCGCTGACCCGCAGCCCCGGCTACGTCCTGGAGATCACCGTCACCGACGGCACCGGCCAGCTGAAGCTGAGCTTCTTCGGCCGCAAGGGCTCCTACCGCCCCGAGAAGGACCTGTCGCCCGGCACCCGCGGCCTGTTCGCCGGCAAGATCAGCACCTACCGGCCGCGCAGCGGGAACGTCCAGCGGCAGCTCACGCATCCGCAGTACAAGGTGGTCGCGGAGCGGACCGCCGAGCAGGCCGCGCAGGAGTGGGCGGACGAGATCATCCCGATCTACCCGTCGACCAAGGGCCTGGACATCGAGACGATCGGCAAGTCCGTCGGGATGGTCCTCGACCAGCTCGACCTGCCCGCCGACCCGATGCCGGAGGCGCTGCTGCGCCGCCGCAACCTCATCGGCCTCCGCGAGGCGTACGAGGGCATCCACCGGCCGAAGTCCTGGGACGAGCTGACCCGCGCCCGCAACCGCCTGAAGTGGGACGAGGCGTTCGTCGTCCAGGTCGCGCTGGCGCAACGCCGGCTCGC
The DNA here is from genome assembly GCF_040651755.1 of Actinomadura sp. NPDC048394. NCBI lineage: Bacteria > Bacillati > Actinomycetota > Actinomycetes > Streptosporangiales > Thermomonosporaceae > Actinomadura > Actinomadura sp. NPDC048394. The sequence goes on from NZ_JBEZJL010000065.1 coordinate 56,527, forward strand.
GGCCGCCGCGCTCCCCGCGAAGCCGCGCCCGCCGTCGTTCGGCGGCGCCCTCGCCGAGTTCGACGCGCGCCTGCCGTTCGAGCTGACCAAGGGCCAGCGCGAGGTCGGCGACGAGATCGCCGCCGACCTGGCCCTCGAACACCCCATGCACCGCCTCCTCCAAGGCGACGTCGGCGCCGGCAAAACGGTGGTCGCGTTGCGGGCGATGTTGCAGGTGGTGGACGGGGGCGGGCAGGCGGCGCTGCTCGCGCCGACCGAGGTGCTCGCGCAGCAGCACTACCGGTCGATCACCGGGATGCTCGGCGACCTGGCCCAGGCCGGGCAGATCGGCGGCGCCGAGCACGCGACGCGGGTGGCGCTGCTCACCGGGTCGCAGGGGGCGAAGGCGCGCAAGGCGGCGCTGCTGGACGCGGCGTCCGGCACGGCCGGGATCGTCGTCGGCACGCACGCGCTGCTGCAGGAGACCGTGCAGTTCGCCGACCTGGGGCTCGTGGTGGTGGACGAGCAGCACCGGTTCGGCGTGGAGCAGCGGGACGCGCTGCGCGAGAAGGTCGACGGCGGCCGTCCGCACGTGCTGGTGATGACGGCGACGCCGATCCCGCGGACGGTGGCGATGACGGTGTTCGGCGACTTGGAGACGTCGGTCCTGGGGCAGTTGCCCGCGGGGCGCTCGGAGATCCAGACGCATGTGGTGCCGCCCGAGCGGCCGAACTTCCTCGCGCGGACGTGGGAGCGGATCCGGGAGGAGGCCGCGCAGGGCCGGCAGGTCTACATCGTGTGCCCGCGGATCGGGGAGAAGGAGGGCGACGAGGGCGACGCCGTCGCCGCCGACGAGGAGGGCCGGCGGTCGCCGCTCGGCATCATGGAGCTGCTGCCGCAGCTGGAGGAGCTGCTGTCCGGGCTGCGGATCGGGGTGCTGCACGGCAAGCTCCACCCGGACGAGAAGGACGCGGTGATGCGCCGCTTCGCGGCACGGGAGCTGGACGTGCTGCTCGCGACCACGGTCATCGAGGTCGGCGTGGACGTGCCGAACGCGACCGTGATGGTGATCATGGACGCGGACCGGTTCGGGGTGTCGCAGCTGCACCAGCTGCGCGGCCGGGTCGGGCGCGGGTCGCTGCACGGGCTGTGCCTGCTGGTGACGGACGCCGAGCCGGGGAGCAAGGCGCGCGAGCGGCTGGACGCGGTGGCGTCGACGACCGACGGGTTCCGGCTGTCGCGGCTCGACCTGGAGCAGCGGCGGGAGGGCGACGTGCTGGGCGCCGCGCAGGCGGGCCGCGCGTCGAGCCTGCGGCTGCTCACGCTGCAGCGCGACGAGGACGTCATCCGCGACGCCCGCGACGAGGCGACGTCGCTGGTCGAGGCCGATCCGGACCTGTCGGGTCATCCGGGGCTGGCGACCGTGCTGGCGTCGCTGCTGGACGAGGACCGCGCCGGCTTCCTGGAAAAAACGTAATTCCTACCTATTAAGTTGACTTTGCGCGCGCCCGCCGTCAGGATGGACGCGTGACCCCGAACGTGGCCCTCATCGCCCGGCTGCACGTCGACCTGCGGCGTGTGGCCAGCGCCCTGTGTTCCCGTCGCTGATCCCGCCCGGGGCCCGGCGCCCGCCCGGCCCGTCCAGGACCGACGGCTTCCAGGAGGCCACACCATGACGATCACCCGGCTCGACGACGTGGAGGAGTCCCTCCGCGCGTCCGACCCCGCCACCCGCGCCGCCGCCGTCACCGCGCTCACCGCCGCCGTCCGCGCCGGCGACGCGCCGCGCGGCGCCGGCGACACCCTCGCCTGGGCGCTCGCCGACGAGGACCGCGACGTCCGCGGCCGCGCCGCCCACGCGCTGCGCCGGCTGCCCGAGCTGTACATCGGCGAGGACGGCATCGGCGCGCTGCGGCTCGCCGCGTCCCGCGGCCGCGACCGGCTCGTCCGCGACACCGCCGCCGAACTGCTCGCGATCCTGTCCCGCGGCGCCGGGGAGCTCTACGCGCAGGGCCTGCAGGACGACGAGCCGCAGGTCCGCACCCAGGCCGTGCTCGGGCTCGTCGCGCTCGGCGCCGTGCCCGAGGTCGCCGACGCGGCCGACGACCCGTCCCGCGAGGTGCGGGTCGCCGTCGCCGAGGGCCTCGCCCGGCTGTCCGGGGCGGCCGCGCTCGCCGCGCTGGAGCACCTGCTCGCCGACCACGACCCCGTCGTCCGGATGGCCGCGCTCGACGCGGCGGCGGAGCTGGGCGTCCCCGAGCGGCTGGAGGGACGCGTCGTCACCTCCACCGCGCACGCCAGCTGGCAGGTGCGGCGCCGCGCCGTGCGGGCGCTCGGCCGGGCCCGCGCCGAGGTCGCCGTCCAGCCGCTCGTCCGCTCCCTCGGCGACCGGATCGTCGACGTGCGGCGCGCCGCCGTGCAGGCCCTGGAGCAGTGGGCGGGGGACCGTCCCGAGGTGGTCACGGCGCTCACCGAATCCCTCACCGACCCGGACCCGGGTGTGCGCACCCAGGTCCGCTGGGCGCTCGCGTAGGCGTACGCGGGCCCGCGGGCGGGCCGCCGGCGTGGCACGGCGCCGGCGGCCCGCTCTCACTTCCCCCGCGCCGGTCTCGATGCGGGCGGGACGTTCTGGGGTGGGGCGCCCTGCTCGCTTCAAGGCCGGCGCGGACGAAAAGGCCGCGACGCACCGGAATCGAGAACACACGGACGATCACCGACGTCTAACGTGATACCGGAAGGTAAGGGCCGGACGGTGCCCGCGCGGGTAGGTGTTCCCGTGGCGGGTCCACGCGACGGAGGAGAGCCGATGACGCCCGTTGCCCCACTGCGGCCGGACGACCCGGGGCGGCTGGGGCGCTACGAGCTGCTCGGCCGGCTCGGCGAGGGCGGGCAGAGCGTCGTCTACCTGGGCCGCCGCGACGACGGCATGTACGGCGCCATCAAGCTGCTGCGCGCCCAGCTGAGCCGCAGCCCCGAGTGGCGGGCGCGGTTCGAGCGGGAGCTGAAGCTGATCGAGCGGGTCGCCGGGTTCTGCACGGCGCAGGTCGTGGACGCCGACGTGTCCGCCGAGACGCCGTACGTCGTCAGCGAGTACGTGCCGGGCCCGTCGCTGACCGGGCTGGTCAACGAGCGCGGCCCGCGCACCGGCACGGACCTGGACCGGCTCGCGATCGGCACGGTCACCGCGCTCGCGGCGATCCACCGGGCGGGGATCCTGCACCGCGACTTCAAACCGTCGAACGTGCTGATGGGGCCGGACGGCCCGCGCGTCATCGACTTCGGCATCGCGCGGGTGATCGGCGCGGCGGCGGCGCGGGGCAGCGGCGTCGTCGGGACGCCGTCGTACATGGCGCCGGAGCAGGTGACCGACGCCGAGCTCGGCACCGGCGTCGACATGTTCACCTGGGCGGCGACGATGCTGTTCGCGGCGACCGGCCGGCATCCGTTCGGCAACGACTCGATCTCCGCGGTGTTCAACCGGATCCTGCACCACGAGCCGGACCTGTCGCCCCTGCCCGCGACGCTGCGCGGCGCCGTCGCCGCCTGCCTGGCCAAGGACCCGGCGCGGCGTCCCGAGGCGCAGCAGGTGCTGCTCGACCTGATCGGCCGCGACGTCCCGCCCCTGCCGCGGGACGGGGGCGCCTTGACCACCGGCGCGCAGCTCGCGGGGGACCGGCGCACGCCGTCCCCGCCGGCCCGGTTCGCGACGGCGGGGACGGGGCCGGAGCCGCCGACGCCGGACACGGTCCCGCGCCCGCCGCGCCGCATCGGCCGCCGCGTGGCGCTCGTGGCGGTGCCCCTCGTCGTCCTCGCGGGCGGCGGGACGGCCTGGGCCGTGCTGGCGAACGGTTCGCCGGACGCGCCCGCCAAGGCGTCCACCGACCAGGCGGCCCCGCCCGCGGCGGCGGCTGCGGCGATCGCGCCGGCCGCGCAGGCGGTCGAGTCGGTGCTGTCCTTCGACCACGCCTCGCTCGACCGGAACGTGGCGGCGGCGCACGCCGCGTCGACGCCGCGCTACGGCGCCGACTACGACCGGCAGCTCGCCGCCAGCGGCTACCGCAAGGAGCTCCAGGACAAGAAGGGGTCGGTGACCACCGACGTCGTCGACTCGGCGGTCGTCGGCGCGGCGTCCGACCGGGTCACCGTGCTGTCGCTCGTCAAGCGGACGGTGCGCGCCGAGGACGCCTCGCCGCGGCTGCTGGCGGACCCGATGCGCGCGACGATGGTCAGGCAGGGCAACCGGTGGCTCCTCGACACCCTTTACACGCTCAAGGCGGGGTCGCAGCGCGCCGACACCTCGGGCCTCCCGTGGCCGGGCGCGCAGGCGCGCGGGGCTCTCGGCGCCGTCTACCGGGATCCGGCCGTCGCGTCGGGGACGCCGGTGGAGCTGGGTGTGCGCGCGGGCGACGGGCCGCAGGGGCTGACCGCGCTCGTCGCCGTCGGCGACTGCAAGGGCGCGTGCACCGACAAGGACCCGATCTCGTTCCATCGCCTGCTGCTGCGGCGCTCGGGCGGCGGATGGACGGTGGCGTCCTCGCAGCGGCTCTGAAGAGGGAACGGTCCAGGGGCGTCCCGCGCGCGGGACCCCCCCGCGCGGAACGGCACCCCGCCGACCGCCAGGCCCCGTAAGGA
>NZ_JBEZJL010000066.1:0-60540 GCF_040651755.1 Actinomadura sp. NPDC048394
GGCAGGTGATGGGGGCAGGCTCCGCCTGCCCCGCCCCGGGTCGCGCCGCCCCCACCGCCGCCCACGTAAGGGAGGGTTGGTGAATGGGGTGGCGACGAAGCTTGCAATTGCTGGAATCGGCAGAAAAGCACCGAGGTATATCTGGCTATACCTGTCCGCTAGGTGACAATATTCGATCTGCATTTCGCGTCTGGCGGTGTTGTTCGAGCGATATGATTTACTCATGCGTTCGGTTCAGGTTGATCTCGATGAGACGTCCACCATGGAATTGGTGGACGTCCTTGCGGTGATCGCCGCTGAACTCGCCGATCGAGAGGTGCCCGACTCTGCGGCCGCATGCCTGGAGTTGGCGGAGACTTTGGCGGCCGCCTCCGATATGCAGGAAAGTGCGCTCGCGGGATTCGTCGGCCGTGTCGACGCTGCAGGGGAGCAGGCACGGTGGGGCTATCCGTCCACTCAAGCGTGGCTGCGGTCGCGGCTGGGCATGCGGGACGGCCGGGCGAAGGAACGCCTCGTCCTGGCGCGACAGCGGCATCGCCTGCCGCAGGTGGCTGAACGGTTGGCGGCCGGGGAGTTGTCCTTCGGCTACGCCGTCACGGTGGCAGACTCGGTCGCCCGCCTGGATGACACCGACTGCGCCAAGGCCGAGGCCATGTTGCTGGAGATGGCCGACCAGGGGTTCTCGGCGGGGAAAGTGGCTGCGTTCGGGAACCGCATCCGTGATGTCATCGCCGAGCGCGACGGCACCGAGGACGCGCCGGACGAGGACACCAAGCGTGGGTACGCCAAGTCCTGGCTGACGACCACGCGTTCGCTGGACGGCGGTCGGTATGTGAAGGGCTGGTTGAATCCCGAGGACGCTGCGATCTGGGACGGTACCCTAGCGCCGCTGGCCAAGCCGGCCGGGCCGGAAGACCGTCGGGACGTGGCCGAGCGGACGGCGGCGGCCCTGTCGAGCGTGCTTTCGGGTGGGCATAAGGCCTCCAAGGTCACCGTGATCTGCGACCTGGAGACGCTTACCGGCGGTAATGCGCCGGGGCGACTCACCGACGGGACGCCGGTCCCCGCCGCCCAGGTCCGCCGCATCGCCCTCGCCGCTGGAGTGTCGCCCCTCCTGCTCGGGCGTGGAAACACCCCGCTCTACCTCGGCCACCGGGAACGATTCGCCAGCGCCGCGCAACGGCAAGTCCTCGAAGCCCTCTATCCGACCTGCGCGGTACGGGGATGCGAGATCCCGGGCACGTTGTGCGAAGTGGATCACGTCCACGGCTGGGCACTCGGTCACTCACCAACTGACATCGATCAACTGACACTCACTTGCGGGTGGCATAACCGCTTCAAGCACGCCAGCCCCGAGCAGATCCAGATCACCAAAGACGGGGACGGGCGCTACGTCTACCGGCTTCTGCCGCCTCGGGACGTGGCCGTGCCTCGGGCTACCAGTCCACCTTTCGATCAGGCTGCCTGACCGCCCAGGCCGCGCTCCGAGTCACGGTGCGCGGCCTGGAGGCGCGCCGCCTGGAGCAGGATGGCTATCGACAGGACGGCCGAAAGGGCTACGGATGGACGAGTACGCGGTGCCGATCATGCCGAGTCGTGACCTGGCGGAGACGGCGGCGTTCTACGGGCGGCTCGGGTTCGAGACGCGTGGGGCGCTGGCGGAGCGCCACGGTTACCTGATCCTTGTTCGGGGGACGGTGGAACTTCACTTCTGGCATGACCCCGATGTCGACCCGCTGAGCACCGCGAGCGGCTGCTATGTGCACGTCGGGGACGCCGATGGCCTCTATCGCGCGTGGCTAAAGGTCGGTGTCCCCGCCGATCCGGCGACGGGGAGCCGCCTGGTTCCGCCGCGGGACACCGATTACGGGATGCGCGAGTTCGCCCTCGTCGACCGCAGCGGCAACCTGCTCCGCATCGGTGCTCCCATCGTCTGAGGGCGGCGGGCGGCTCGCCTTTCGGTGTTCGGAAGGGGGGTGTTGACCCTGGTCAGGCGTGGTGGAAGCGTGGGTGGTGATGACGAGGGGGGATCGTCATGATGGAGATCAAGAGCATTGAGAAGCCGGACGACCGGCGCGACTTCCCCAGAGGGCACGTGGAAGTCGTGAACATGTCCGGGCTGGTGTTCGGCAAGGCGACGTTCGAGCCGGGATGGCGCTGGACGGAGTCCGTGCGCGACATCGCGGGCACCGAGCTGTGCGACGTCCACCACAACGGCTACGTCGTCGACGGGCGCATGCGGATCCGGATGAGCGACGGCGCCGAGCAGGAAGTCGGGCCCGGTGACGTGTTCGTCGTCTCGCCCGGTCACGACGCGTGGGTCCTCGGGGACGAGCCGTGCATCGTGCTCGACTTCGCCGGGAACATCGGCGACTACGCGAAGGCCCGCTGAGCGGGACGGGTGTCGGCAAGAGTTGCCGAGGTCCGCGGGGTCCCGCGGGCAGTAGATTCTAGAGATGGACGATCGGCCGACTCTTGACGACATCCGGCGGGCACCGAAGGTGCTGCTGCACGACCACCTCGACGGCGGCGTCCGGCCCGCGACGATCGTGGACCTGGCGCGGGACGGCGGGTACGGGGCGCTGCCCACCACGGACCCGGAGAACCTTCGGGCGTGGTTCGAGGAGGCGTCCAACTCCGGGTCGCTGGAACGGTACCTGGAGACGTTCTCGCACACCGTCGGGGTGATGCAGTCCGTCGAGGCGCTGACGCGGGTCGCCTACGAGTGCGCGGAGGACCTGGCGGCCGACGGGGTCGTGTACGCGGAGGTCCGGTACGCGCCCGAGCAGCATCTGAGCGGCGGGCTGACGCTGGAGCAGGTCGTCGAGGCGGTGCTGGACGGGTTCGCGAAGGGCCGGCGGGACTTCGGGATCCGGGTCGGGACGCTGGTGACGGCGATGCGGCACCAGGCGCGGTCGATGGAGATCGCGGAGTTGGCCGTCCGGTACCGGGACCTCGGGGTGGTCGGGTTCGACATCGCGGGCGCGGAGGCGGGATACCCGCCGACCCGGCACCTGGACGCGTTCGAGTACCTGCAGCGGGAGAACGCGCACTTCACCATTCACGCGGGGGAGGGGTTCGGGCTGCCGTCGATCTGGCAGGCGATCCAGTGGTGCGGCGCGGACCGGCTCGGGCACGGGGTGCGGATCATCGACGACATCGAGGTGGACGGGGACGAGGCGCGGCTCGGGCGGCTCGCCGGGTACGTGCGGGACAAGCGGATCCCGCTGGAGATGTGCCCGACGTCGAACATCCAGACGGGGGCGGCGAAGTCGATCGAGGAGCATCCGATCGGGCTGCTGCGGCGGCTGAGCTTCCGGGTGACGGTGAACACCGACAACCGGCTGATGAGCGGGACGACGCTGTCGCGCGAGTTCGCGAAGCTGCGGGACGCGTTCGGGTACGGGTGGGACGACCTGCAGTGGTTCACGGTGAACGCGATGAAGTCGGCGTTCGTGCCGTTCAACGAGCGGCTGGAACTGATCAACGGGGTGATCAAGCCCGGATTCGCGCAGCTCAAGTGGAGCGGCGCGCGGCCCCTGGCATGATCGGGCCATGACCATTCGCTCCACCGGCGGACGCATCGCCGCGTACGTGTGGCTGGTGTTCGCCGCGCTCAACATCATCGACCTGGTGTTCGGCGTCACCGGCGACGCCACGTACTCGCTGACCGCCTTCACCATCGCGGTCCTGCTGCTGCTCGGCTGCGGGATCGCGTACACGGTCGGGCTGCGTCCGGCGATCATCGGGGACGAGGACGCGGTGACCGTCCGCAACCCGCTGCGGGAGACGCGGGCGCCGTGGCCGGCGGTCCGGGAGATCGTCGGAACGAGCGCGCTGACCGTGAAGTTCGACGGGCCGGACGGGCGGGAGCTGGAGACGCGGGCGTGGATACACCAGACGTCGCCGCGCGCGCAGGCGAAGGCGGAGGAGCGGGCGCGGCGGTCGCAGGATCCGGCGGCGGCGGCGCTGAAGGGGCGGACGCCGGCGGCGTACGCGGCGCAGCAGCTGAACGAGATCCGGGACCGGCAGCGGACGAAGGCGAAGTCGGGGGCGCCGGACCGGGCCGCGGAGGCGAAGGCGGAGGAGGCCGCCGCGACCGGGACGATCAGATGGTCGGTCCCGGCCGTGGCGTCCCTGGCGGCGCCCGCGGTGGTGCTGGCCGGGCTGCTGATCGCGGGCGCGGTCAGGTGAGGGCGAGGGCGGCGGAGACGTCCTCGCGGAGGGCGCCGAGATCGGCCGCGGCACGTTCGCGCGCTGCGGCGACGTCGCCGGACACCGGGTGGACGACCTCCAGGTAGCACTTGAGCTTCGGTTCCGTACCGGACGGGCGGATGACGACGCGCGCGCCGCCGAGGTGGAACCGCAGGCCGTCGGTGGGCGGCAGGCCGTCCACGCCGCCGGACAGGTCGTCGAACGCCTCCACGGCGCGTCCGCCCAGCTCGGCGGGCGGGTTCGCGCGCAGCCGCGCCATCGCGCCGGCGATCAGCGACAGGTCGTCGACCCGCACCGACAGCTGGGACGTGGCGTGCAGCCCGTACCGGCGGGCCTGGTCGTCGAGCAGGTCGAGCAGGGTGCGGCCTTCGCGGCGCGCCTCGGCGGCGAGCGCGGCGACCGCGAGGGCCGCGCCGATGCCGTCCTTGTCGTTCACCAGGACGCCCCGGTCGTCGCCGACGCTGTAGCCGAGCGCCTCCTCGTAGCCGAACACGAGCCGGTCGCCTGGCCCGCCCGCCTTCATGATCCACTTGAAGCCGGTGAGGGACTCGACGGACCGGACGCCGTGCCCGCGCGCGATCGACGCCAGCAGCGACGACGACACGATCGTGGTCGCGACGAGGCGGTCGTCCCCCGTGGTGTGCCGCAGGACGTGCTCGGCGAGCAGCCCGCCGACCTCGTCGCCGGTCAGCGCCCGCCAGCCGTCCGGCGTCGGGACGGCGACGGCGCACCGGTCCGCGTCCGGGTCGTTGGCGATCACCAGGTCGGCGTCCCGGTCCCGGGCGAGCGCGAGGGGCAGGTCGAGCGCGCCCGGTTCCTCTGGGTTCGGGAACGCGACGGTCGGGAAGTCCGGGTCGGGGTCCGCCTGCTCGGGGACGACGACCGGCGCCGGGAACCCGGCCCGCTCGAACGCCGCGAGGAGGACGTCGCGCCCGACGCCGTGCATCGGCGTGTAGACGATCGAGATGTCGCGGTCGTCGCCCAATCGGAGGTCCGACACGGCGTCCAGGTAGAGGCGGGTGTCGTAGTGGACGGTCCAGCCCGAGCCGAGCGGCAGCTCGTCCACCCGGCCGACCGCGTCGATCGCGGCGGAGATCTCCGCGTCCCGCGGCGGGACGATCTGCGCACCGTCCGCCCAGTACACCTTGTAGCCGTTGTCGCGCGGCGGGTTGTGGCTCGCCGTCACCATGACGCCCGCGACGATGTCGTCGAACGACCGCGTGAAATGGGCCAGCACCGGCGTCGGCACCGGGTCGGCGAACACCTCGGGACGCAGCCCCGCGCCGCTCAGCACCGCCGCCGTGTCCTGCGCGAACCGGCGGGACCCGTGCCGCGCGTCGAACCCCACGATCACCCGGCCGCCCGCCGGGAGGCACGCGGCGAGGCCCGCCGCCGCCCGCATCACCGTCACCCGGTTCATCCGGTTCGGGCCGGCGCCCAGCTCGCCGCGCAGGCCCGCCGTCCCGAACTCCAGCCGGGACCCGAACCGGTCCGCGAGGGCCCGGTCGTCGCCCGCGTCCAGGATCGCGCGCAGCTCGTCGCGGGTGCCCGGATCCGGGTCCTGATCCAGCCACTCCTCGGCGTATCCGCGAAGATCGCTCATGCTCACAGCTTCGTCAGGACGGTGCCGAGCAGCTCGCCCATCCGGCCCGCCGCCGCACGGCCCGCCGCGAGGACCTCCTCGTGATCGAGGGGCTCGCCCGACAGGCCCGCCGCGATGTTCGTGACCAGCGAGATCCCCAGCACGTCCGCGCCGCCCTGCCGGGCCGCGATCGTCTCCAGCACCGTCGACATCCCGATCATGTCGGCGCCCATCGTCCGCAGCATCCGGATCTCCGCCGGCGTCTCGTACGTCGGGCCCCGGAACGCCGCGTAGACGCCCTCCGACAGCGTCGGGTCGACCTCCTTCGCCAGCGCCCGCAGCCGCGCCGAGTACGCCTCCGTCATGTCCAGGAACGTCGGCCCCGTCAGCGGGTTCGCGCCCGACAGGTTCAGGTGGTCGGAGATCAGCACCGGGTCGCCGACCCGCTGGTGCTCGGGCCGCAGCCCGCCCGCCGCGTTCGTCAGGACGACCGTGCCGGCCCCCGCCGCCAGCGCCGTCCGGACGCCGTGCACCACCGCGTCCACGCCGCGCCCCTCGTACAGGTGCGTCCGGCCGAGGAACACCAGCGCCCGGTGCCCGCCGACCTCCACGATCCGCACCTTGCCCGCATGGCCCTCGACGGCGGGCGGCGCGAACCCCGGCAGCAGCGTGACGGGCAGCTCGTCGTCCGGCGCGCCGAGCGCGTCGGCCGCCGGAACCCAGCCCGACCCCATCACCAGGGCCACGTCGAAGGAGTCGATGGAGGTGCGCGCCCGCAGCTCGTCGGCCGCGGCCCGCGCCAGGTCAAAAGCGTCGTTGCTCACATCGCCGACACTACCGCCGCCCCCGGGACGGGCGATCCTCGCTGCGCTCCGGTCGCCCGTCGTGCGGCGCCGGCTCACTCGCGGGTGCGGCGCGCCCGGGGGCGGGCCCGGGCGGGGCGCGGGTCAGTCGCCGAGGGACTTGCAGGGGCGGGTGCGGAGGTCCTTGACGTAGTCGTCGGGCGCGCCGGCCGCCTCGGCGGCGTCGGCGAGGATGCCGAGGTAGTGCGCGGACGGCAGGCCGCCCTCGTAGTCGTCCAGGACGTACAGCCAGCACAGCGCGTCGCCGTCCAGCGTCTGCACCCGGACCCGGATCTTGCGGTAGACGCCGAGTGCGGCGCCCTCCCACGCGTCCAGCTCCTTCTCGTCGAAGGCGGGGACGTCGTAGATCACCACGAAGACCTGCTCGAAGTCGTCCTCGACGACGGTGGCGAGGGCCCCGTCGAAGCCCTGGCCGCCGAAGGTCAGCCGCCAGCCGGTCAGCCAGCCGGTGCCGCGCATGGGCGAGTGCGGAGCCCGGCTCGCCATCTGCTCGGGGTCCATGTTGGAGGCGTACGCCGCGTACAGAGCCACGTTGGCCGAGCCTACGCCACGCGGGGCGCCGCGACGGGAACGGAGCCGGGATCGCGGGGCGCCGGTCTTATCACTGGTCCGAGTAGGAAACAATGGGAGATGTGACCCGCATCGTGATCATCGGAGGAGGACCGGGCGGCTACGAGGCCGCACTCGTCGCGGCGCAGCTCGGCGCGGACGTGACCGTCATCGAGCGGGACGGGCCCGGCGGCGCGTGCGTGCTCACCGACTGCGTCCCCTCCAAGACGCTCATCGCCACGTCGACCCGCATGGCGGTCATGTCCGAGTCCGCGGGGCTCGGGCTGCGCTTCAGCGGCGGCCCCGACGGGATCGTCGGCGGCCTCGAGGTCGACATGGCGAACGTCAACAAGCGGGTGAAGGACCTCGCGCGCGCCCAGTCGTTCGACGTCGCGGAACGGCTCGCCTACGAGGAGGTCAAGATCGTCCGGGGCGAGGCGCGGCTGGTGGAGCCGCACGTCGTCGCGGTCGGGGAGCGGCGGATCCGGGCCGACATCGTGCTGATCGCGACCGGCGCGACGCCGCGGGTGCTGCCCGGCGCCGAGCCGGACGGGGAGCGGATCCTCAACTGGCGGCAGCTGTACGACCTGCCGGAGCTGCCCGAGGAGCTGATCGTGGTCGGGTCCGGCGTCACCGGCGCCGAGCTGGCGGGCGCGTACCTGTCGCTCGGGTCGAAGGTCACGCTGGTGTCCTCGCGGGACCGGATCCTGCCGACGGAGGACGCCGACGCCGCGGCCGTGCTGCAGGAGGTATTCCTGCGGCGCGGGATGAACGTGATGTCGAGGTCGCGGGCCGCGAGCGTGGAGCGGTCCGGGAACGGCGTGATCGTCACGCTGGAGGACGGCGGCAAGGTCGAGGGCACGCACTGCCTGATGACGGTCGGGATGGTGCCGAACACCACGGGCATCGGCCTGGAGGAGGTCGGCGTCTCCTGCGACAAGCGCGGGTTCGTGGAGGTCGACAAGGTCTCCCGGACGTCCGTGCCGCACATCTACGCGTCGGGCGACTGCACCGGCATCCTGATGCTGGCGTCCGTGGCGGGGATGCAGGGCCGGATCGCGATGTGGCACGCGCTCGGCGAGGCCGTCCAGCCGCTGAAGCTGGGGTGGGTCGCGTCCAACATCTTCACCGACCCCGAGGTGGCGTCGGTCGGCGTGACGCAGCAGATGGTCGACTCCGGCGACGTCAACGCCCGGACGGTCATGCTGCCGCTGTTCACCAACGCGCGCGCCAAGATGCAGGGCTTCGAGGACGGCTTCGTGAAGCTGTTCTGCCGGCCGTCCACGGGGATCGTGCTGGGCGGCGTCATCGTGGCGCCGCGGGCCAGCGAGCTGATCCTCGGCGTGTCGATCGCCGTGCAGCAGCATCTGACGGTCGACCAGGTCGCGCACACGTTCGCGGTGTACCCGTCGCTGTCGGGCAGCATCACGGAGGCCTCGCGCCGCCTGATGTCCGAGCACGCGTACTAGGACGCGGCGGAGACGGCGCCGCACCCCGTCGGGCCGTGCCGGGACGCACCGGGAAGTGCCGGGCCGTCAGCGGCGGTCGGGCGGGTGGAGGCCGTGCCGGTGCAGGCGGGACCGGCGCAGGTCCTCGGCGCTGATCGCGACCGTGAGGGTGCTGGCGACGAACGCCAGCAGCGGGACGGCGGCGCGCACCCACGCCGGGCCCGGGAGCAGCGCCAGCAGCAGGCAGACCGGGACCATCACGTACAGGTGGCGCAGCATCAGCCGGCCGCGCCAGCCCGCGTCGGTGAGGTCGTGCCGCACCCAGTCGCGGTTGCGGGGCGGGAGCCGGAACCCCAGGGCGTACCGGATCCGGCCTAACGGACCCGGGTCGCCTGGTATGCGGGTCATGCGCGGGAGACCACCTCAGAAGCCGCCGAAGTCGTTGCCGCCCCAGTCTCCTCCGCCGCCGCCGAAGTCGCCGCTGCCGAAGTCCCAGCCGCCGCCGACGTCGCCGCCGTCCCCGCCGAAGCCGCCGTCACCGCCGCCGAACCCGTCCCCGCCGAAGCCGTCGCCGTAGTAGCCGCCGCCCCAGCCGAACCCGCCGCCCATCATCGAGCCGAGCGCGGTGCCGAGCAGCAGGCCGCTGAGCAGGTCGAAACCGCCGTAGCCGTAGTAGTAACCGCCGGCGTAGGGGGCGTAGGCGGGGCCCGCGTCCCAGTACGGCCGGCGGGCGTCCCCGTACGGGACCATCCGGACGTCCGGGTCGCCGCCCTGCAGGACGGCCCTGGCGTCCGCCGCACAGGCCGGCACGGACCGGGCCACGCCGCCCGGAGGCGCCCACGTCACGTCCTGGACGGACGGCCCGTGCTGCGGGTTGAAGAAGCACGGCGGGCGGCGCTCGGGCACGGGCTCGCCGGCCAGCCGGGCGCGGGTCGCGGTCATGTAGTAGCGGCCGTCCTCCAGCGCGGTGGTGACGGCCTGCATGTCCTGGGGCTTCTGGGCGCGCTCGGTCGCGGCCTTGGCCTTGTCGTAGGAGTTCATGGCGCGCTCGTAGTCGGCGCGGGTGTCCGGATCGAGGCCGGGGTCCATGACGTTGAGGTCGAGCCGGGCGATGTCCTCGCCGAGCAGGGTGACGTCCTCCTGGACGCCCTGCTTCAGGTCGGCCATCTGCCGGGCGTGCCGCTCGCGGCGCCGCTTGCGGGCGACGAGGACGACGCTGGTGACCGCCGCCGCGATCAGGACGAGGACGCCGATCACCACGTACCCGACGACCGCGCCGGACCGGGCCTTGTCGTCGACCTTCTTCTCGGCGAGGTTCCCGAACTGGATCAGCCGCTGCTTGAGCGGCGACCCGTCGGTGCGGGTGACGAGCTGGTTGATCTCGTTGGTGTCGATCTTCTTGGAGATCCCGCCCATCCGGGTGCCGTCGGCGGTGATCGCCACGTAGGTCTGGCCCTTGCCGACGCGGTTCGCGACGGCCTTCAGCATCTGCCCGACCTGCGGCCCGCTGACGTCGTTCCGGACCACTACGGCGCGGATGTCGGCGTCGTGGTCGCCGTCGAGCGCCGACCGGATCTGCTGCTGGTCGGCCGCCGACAGGTTGGCGCCGGAGTCGGTGGTCACGTACAGGCGCGAGCCGAGCAGCCCCTTGGCGATCTGCGCGACGGTGTCGGCGGGCAGAGCGGTCTGTGCGGGCACGGCCTGTCCGGACACAGCGGGTGCGGGTGCGGGTGCGGCCAGGGCGGGGGCCGCGAGGCCCGCCAGCACGGCCACGGCGAGGACCACCGCCGATACCGCGGCGCGGAGCACCGGCCGGACGGTACGGATCTCGGAACTCATGGTTTCAGTCTGCCCCCTCATCAGGGCCGACGACCGGGCCGCCGCACGCGTTCCGTAAAAACCGCCTTTAGTGACAAACGAGACACCCCCGTCCGAATCGGGCTGGACGGGGGTGTCGCGGCGCGGAACGCGCGTCAGTCCTTGATCTCGCAGATGACGGCCCCGGACGAGACGGTCTGGCCGACCTCGGCGGTCAGGCCGGTGATCGTGCCGGCCTTGTGCGCGGTGAGCGGCTGCTCCATCTTCATCGCCTCCAGGACGACGATGGTGTCGCCCGCCGCGACGGTCGCGCCGTCCTCGACGACGGTCTTGACGATCGTGCCCTGCATCGGGCTGACCAGGGAGTCACCCGACGCCTGCGCGCCGCCGCCCTTCTTGCCGCCGCGCCGCCTGCCCGGCGCCGCCTTCCCGGCCGCGGGCGCCACGGACGCGCCCAGCCCGGCGGGCAGCACGACCTCGATGCGCTTGCCGCCGACCTCCACGGTGACGTGCTCGCGCTCGCCCGCCTCGGCCTCCTCGCCCGCGGCGGACGGGTCGAACGGCTCGATCGTGTTGTCGAACTCGGTCTCGATCCACCGGGTGTGGACGCTGAACGGCGTCTCGTCGTCGGCGGGCACGAACGCCGGGTCGTCCAGCACCACCCGGTGGAACGGCAGCACGGTCGGCATGCCGTCGATCACGAACTCGTCCAGCGCCCGCCGCGCCCGCTCGGCGGCCTGCCGCCGGGTCGCGCCGGTGACGATCAGCTTGGCGATCAGCGAGTCGAACGCCTGCGGGACGGTCTGCCCGGCGACGTAGCCGGAGTCCAGCCGGACGCCGGGGCCGTTCGGCGGGTCGAACGCGGTCAGCGTGCCGACCGCGGGCAGGAAGCCGCGGCCCGCGTCCTCGGCGTTCAGCCGGAACTCGAACGAGTGGCCGCGCAGCTCGGGGTCGCCGTAGCCGATCTCCTCGCCCTCGGCGATCCGGAACATCTCGCGGACCAGGTCGACGCCCGCGACCTCCTCGGTCACCGGGTGCTCGACCTGGAGCCGGGTGTTGACCTCCAGGAACGAGATCGTCCCGTCCTGGCCGACGAGGAACTCGCAGGTCCCGGCGCCGACGTAGCCGGCCTCCTTCAGGATGGCCTTGGACGAGCTGTACAGCAGCTCCAGCTGCTCGTCCGACAGGTACGGCGCAGGGGCCTCCTCGACGAGCTTCTGGTGGCGGCGCTGCAGCGAGCAGTCGCGGGTCGACACGACGACGACGTTGCCGTGCTTGTCGGCCAGGCACTGGGTCTCCACGTGCCGCGGCTTGTCCAGGTACCGCTCGACGAAGCACTCGCCGCGGCCGAACGCACCGACCGCCTCGCGGACCGCCGACTCGTACAGCTCGGCGACCTCCTCCAGCTTGCGGGCGACCTTCAGGCCGCGGCCGCCGCCGCCGAACGCCGCCTTGATCGCGATCGGCAGGCCGTGCTCCTCGGCGAACGCGACGACCTCGTCCGCGCCCGACACCGGGTCCTTGGTGCCGGCGACCAGCGGCGCGCCGACCTTCTGGGCGATGTGCCGGGCCTGCACCTTGTCGCCGAGCGCGGTGATCGCGGCGGGCGGCGGGCCGATCCAGGTCAGCCCGGCGTTCTCGACGGCCGCGGCGAAGTCGGCGTTCTCCGACAGGAACCCGTAGCCGGGGTGGACGGCGTCCGCGCCGGCCTCGGCCGCGATCTTCAGCAGCTTGTCGATGTCCAGGTAGCTGTCCGCCGCGGTCTGGCCGCCCAGGGCGTACGCCTCGTCGGCGACCCGTACGTGCAGCGCCTCCAGATCGGGTTCGGCGTACACCGCCACACTGGCCAGCCCCGCATCGCGACAGGCACGGGCTATACGAACCGCGATCTCACCGCGGTTGGCGATCAGGACCTTGCGCACGTGGGTCTCCTCCCTAAACCTCGCACGCAGTCTAGATAACCGCCGTTCGAGGTTTTCGTAAGGCCCTCCTTATTGCACCGGGATGCCAACTTTCAGGCGAGTTGCCGCTGAGTGGGACCGTGCGCCCGCCCCTGCCCCGCAGGGGCTCCGGGCATGCGGAAGGCCCGCGCCTCGGGGAGGCGCGGGCCTTCGCGATCGGACGCGGTCCCCGGGCCGCGCCGGGGCGCGGTGGCGGCCCGGAGGCGCGTCCGGACGTCTCAGCTCCGGTTGTACCGGCGGTTGAACCGCTCGACGGCCCCCGTGGTGTCCAGGACCTGCTGGCGGCCCGTGTAGAACGGGTGGCTCGCGGACGAGACGTCCACGTCGACCAGCGGGTAGGTGCGGCCGTCCGTCCATTCGATCGTGCGGTCCGTCTCGGCCGTCGACCGGGTCAGGAAGGCGTAGTCCGCACCGCGGTCGCGGAAGACCACGGGCCGGTACTCCGGGTGGATCCTGTTCCTCATCGTTCCCTCCCTGGTGCTCGGCTGTTCACCCCTGACAACAGGGTGGGAACGGTTTTCATTCCCCGATCCCGGGAGTCCGCCCGGAGGCCGCCGCGCCGGTGTATCTTCGCCACTGATCAGCCTCGTCAGCGAGCGAACGCAGGAAGGGGCCGGATGGCTCGCCGTTGGACCCGGGCCGGACTCGCGGCGGCCCTGGCCTGCTGCCTGGCGGCGCCGTCGTCCGCCGCCCGGAGCGGCCCGTCCGTCCTGGACGCCGTCACCACCCGGCAGCTCACCGCCGCCGCCGGGACCCTGCTCCAGGGGCGCTCCGAGGCGCTCGTCCAGCGGCCCGCGCGCGACCACCCCGACGTGCCCACCGAGGTGCTCGGTGTCCGGATCTCTCCGCGCGTCGCCCGCGTCCAGGAGCGGGCCTTCCGCCAGCTGGAGAACAGCAACCGCGCCCCCGTCGAGGGCGGCCCCGCCTACACCGGCGCCCGCACCAGCCTGGACGTCCGGCGCGCCCTCCGGGCCGGCGACCGGATCACTCTGGACGCCGTCGAGCACACCGTCGTCCGCTACGGGACCGGCAAGGTCACCCAGTCGGTGCCGCGCCGGTTCGACTTCCGCCGGCGCGGCGACGACATCGTCCTGGTGGGCGAGCGCGTCCTCGATCCGAACGCGCGGCCGGTGAACGACCCGGCCCCGCGCTCCCGCTGAGTACGCCCTTTCCGGCATTGCGGGGCGTTCTTCTGGAAAGCCCGCCGAGGGGCGGCTCTGAAATGCCTTTGACGGACAGTAATTAAGCGGGTCACGGTATTGCGGAGCGTCGCCGAGCGGTGGCACCGGGACGCGAAACCTCCACCTGGCGGGGGCTGTGTGGCCACATCCGGCCACGCGCGAACGGCGGGATTACGGGTGTTTCGTCGCCCGATCTCCGATGTGCCGCTGGATTCCCGTGATCGGGGAGGCGTAGGCTGGCGCCATTCTTTCGCAGTGCGGCAGGACCGGAAAACGTTCCAGTTGACGTCCCGCCCGTCCCGGCGGGCGGCGGCCGGCAACGGATCGGCGACGGAGGGTCGAAGCGATGAGCGGTGACAAGCGCGGCGCCAACCTCGGCGAGCTGGAGGAGCTGTCCCGGATCTTCAGCAAGCACGCCAAGAACCTGGACGCCCTGATCAGGGACCTCAACGGCCGCACCGTCAGCAGCAGCGCCGCCTGGTGGGGCCCCGGCGCCGACCGGTTCCGCAGCGCCTGGGCCGAGGCCAAGACCGCCTTCGACAAGATGGCCCTCGCCCTCGAACAGGGCAGCCAGGACATCCGCAAGTCCCAGCAGAACATCGAGGCCGCCACGCGCTGACGGCTCGACACGGACCGCGGGTCCCGGCCCATCCCCCCGAGGCCGGGACCCGCATCGTTCTCCCCCTTCGGGCCCCGCCCGGGGCCCGGCGCTAGTCGGACGTGACCGGAGGCGGGAGCGCCACCTGGATCTGGGTGGCGGCCCCGGCCGCGACGAACAGGCCGCGGCCGGTCGGCCCGGCCAGCGGGGCGTTGCGGGGCAGGCGCAGGCCGAACAGGTCGCCGTCGTCCGGCGACTCGACCGACAGCAGGACCCCGGAACGGGACCGGCGCGCGTCGGCGAGGAAACCGCGGTAGCCGCGGCCGATGTCGGCGGTCGTGCCCCCGACCACGACGGCGTGCTCGCCGTCCCGCGCGGTGCGCAGGACGTCGCGGAGGGCGTCGTCCATGTCCGTCTCGTCGAGGAGCTCGGCGTCGTCGACGACGACGGCGTACCGGTGCTCGTCGCCGATCGCACGGTCCAGGTCGTCCGGGTCGGAGTCGGACGTCAGCACCCCGAGGACGCCGGGCCGCCCGGACAGCAGCCGCAGCGGGGACCGGCGCGGCGTGACCAGGACGACCGGGACGAGCCCGCCGCCCACCGCCGGGTCCAGCAGCGAGTGGACGATCGTGCGCAGCGTGGTGGAGCGGCCCGAGCGGGGAGGCCCGGCGACGGTGAAGCCGGGGCCCTCGTTCAGCAGGTCGGCGCCGACGGGGGCGAGCGTGTCGCCGCCGACGCCGACGAGGGCCCAGAGCGCCGACGGGGCGAGGAACGCCTCGTCCAGCGCCATCGCCTCGCGGTAGGTGACGCGGACGGGCAGCTCGTCGACGTGCAGGGGCCGCTGGCGGCGGGGGAGGCGGCCGTAGCGGGCGACGGAGGCGCGCGCGATCTCCTGGAGGGCGGCGACCTGCGCGGTGCCGGACGGGTCGTCGCCGAGCAGGCCGATCTGCGACTCGCGGGGCGCGGCGCCGGGTGCGGCCGGTTCGAGGGCGCGGCCGGGCGGCATCGCGGCGGGGACGTGCCTGTCCTGCAGCCCGGCGTAGCCGTAGTCGTTCGGGTCGGCCATCCGCAGGACGAGCCGCCGGTCGAAGACGGTGGAGATCTGCCCGCCGAGGCCGGTGCGGTCGCCCGTGAAGACGGCGCGCAGGCCGACCGCGGCGCCCTCGCGCAGCAGCCGGAGGGTCTGGTCGACGAGGCGGCCGTAGTCGTAGTGCTCGAACGCGCCGAGGAACCCCTCCCACCGGTCGAGGAGCAGCACCATCCAGGGGAGGCGGTCGGTGGCGGCGACGGCGGCGCGCTGCTCGGCCAGCGACGCGAACCCGGCCTCGGCGAGGAGCTGCTGGCGGCGCGCGACCTCGGCGGCGAGCGCGGTGAGGAGGCGCTCGCAGCGGTCGAGCTGGTCGCGGGTGACGACGGCGCCGCAGTGCGGCAGCGAGATCAGCGGCAGGAGCGCGTTCGCGCCGCAGTCGACGGCGTACAGGTGCGCGTCGTAGGGGGAGCAGGCGCCCGCGAGGGACCCGGCGATGGTGCGCAGCGCCGTGGACCGCCCGGACTGCGGCGACCCGGCGATGTACAGGTGGCCGCCGGCCGCGAGGTCGAGGACGAGCGGCTCGCGCGACTGGACGGCGGGCAGGTCGGTGATGCCGAACGGGATCGCGGGGACGTCCACGACGGAGCCGCCCGCGGCGGTGCGCGGGGTGAGCCGGACCTGCTCGGGCAGCGGGGTGAGCCACGGCGACGGCTGCCGGGCGATCCCGGCGCGGCGGGCGGCCTCGTCGACGGCCTGGACGAGGACGGCGAGGTCGGTGGCGGGCGTGTCGCCGGCGCCGCCGGCCGGGTCCGGGGGCGCGGGCAGCGGGTGCCCGAGGCCCTGCCAGGGCAGCGGCAGGACGCTGGTCCGCCGGCCGGCGGGCCCGGCGCGGCGCCCGCCGATCCGCGCGGACTGGACGGCGTGCGGCGCGGCCGAGCCGGACCGGACGTAGCAGCGGCCCGGCGTGGACTTGGCGATGCGGGCGGCCTCGGGCCCGTCGATGACGTCGGTGGACTCGTCGGGGTCGGTGACGCGCAGCGCGATCCGCAGGTTGGTGTTGGCGCGGATGTCGGCGGTGACGACCCCGGCGGGCCGCTGGGTGGCGAGGATCAGGTGGACGCCGAGGGACCGGCCGCGGCGCCCGATGTCGACGAGCCCGGCGACGAAGTCGGGCAGCTCGGCGACCATCGCGGCGAACTCGTCGATGACGAGGACGAGCCGGGGCAGGGAGCCCGCCGCGTCGTTGTGGTCGTCGATGTCCTTGGCGCCGGCCCGCAGCAGGACCTCCTCGCGGCGGCGGAGCTCGGCGGCGAGGGATTCGAGGGCGCGTTCGGTGGCGTGCCCGTCGAGGTCGGTGACCATGCCGACGGTGTGCGGGAGGCGAGCGCAGTCCTTGAACGCGGCGCCGCCCTTGTAGTCGATGAGGACGAACGTCATCTCGTCGGGGCGGTTCGCGACGGCGAGGGACGCGATGAGCGTCTGCAGCAGCTCGGACTTGCCCGCGCCGGTGGTCCCGGCGATGAGGGCGTGCGGGCCGTCGGTCCGCAGGTCGATCTCGTAGGTCTGCCCGGGACGTCCCGGCCGGTCGCCGGAGCCCAGCCCGATGGGGACGCGCGTACTGCGGCCGCCGGTGCGCGACCAGGACTGGAGGATGTGCTCGGCGGTCGGCTCGGCCATGTCGAGCAGGTCCAGGAGCCGGACGTTCGACGGGATGGCCTCCTGCACGTCTTCGCGGGACACGTCCCGGACGGGGGCCAGCGCGCGCGCCACGCGTTCGGTCCACGCCGGGGACACCTGGTCGGCGAGCACGGGACCGAGGTCGTCGAGGCCCTGCCCGCGAACGTGGACGAAGGACGGGTACTGCGGATCCCACTCGGCGACGGCGTTGCACTCCTCGGGGAGGAGGCGCTCCTCGTCGTCCACGCAGATGGCGTGGATGCCGTACTCGACGCCGCGCGACAGCAGCATCGGCATGCCGGGTATGCGGCGCAGTGCGCGCGCGCCGTCCAGCACGAGGAGGATGTTGTAGGGGACGGCGTCCGCGGCCTTGCCCTTCCCGAAGAACGCGGACTCGGCCTGCGCGGCGCGGCGCCGTTCCGTCACGCGGATCGCGAGCTCGGTGACGCGGTGCGCCGCGGACTCGGGGTCGGCGCCGACGAGCGCCACGCAATCCTCGCCCTCGCGCGGCGCGCAGTGCGGCAGCCACCGCACCCAGTTCCACTCGTCGCCCACGTGCTGGTCGGCGGACAGCACGATGATCGCGAGGTCGCGGGGGCTGTGCAGGACGGCGGCCTGCGCGACGAGCCAGCGGGCGAGCGCCCGGGACGCGGGGCGCGGCCCGGTCAGCCCGAGCACGCCGAGCTCGCCGAGCGGCAGCGCGACCGGTACCAGGCGGGCGGGCGGCACCGGCAGCGCGCCGGCATCACCGCCCGCAGGGTCGGTCAGCTCGATGCGCGCGGGCAGGTCGGCGACGCCGAGCCGCAGGTGCAGCGCGTCGGGGTCCTCGCGGCGGCGCTCCCACAGGCGGCGGCGCGGGCCCGTCGCGGTCAGCAGCACCTCGGCCGGGTCGGGGTACAGGGCGCGGCGCTCGGCCTCGTCCTCGCGGCGCAGCCCGTCCAGCTCGCCGCCGAACGCGTCGGCCCTGCGCTGGTACTCCTTCAGCGCCTTCTTGTACGACTTGCGGCCATGCATCCGGTCGCCGGCCCATTCGCCGACCGTCATCACCGGCCACGCCAGCGCGAACAGCGCCCACCACCACTGGCGCAGGCCGAACGCCATGGCGAGGCCGAACACCGCGAACAGGATCGCGCCGAACAGCCGGAGCCGCTCGCGCGGGTTCCGCTCGGGCCGCTTCGGGACCTCCAGCGTCCGGACACGGTGCGCGGGCGCGAGCCGGGGCGGCCGGTTGAACGCCAGGCCGCCCTCGGGCAGCGGCTCCAGGTGCGTGTCGGGCGCGGCGCTCGGCGCGAGGGTCAGCACGCTCGCGCCGACCGTGAGCATCCCGCCCATCGGCCAGGCGGTCCGCGCGGTGAGCGGTTCGCCGTCGAGCCTGGCGGCGCCCTGCATCGTCATCGCGGACGCCTCGACCTCCACCGCGTCGCGGCCGACCGTGAGCCGCAGCGACCGGGCCGGGATCGACGGGTCGCCGAGCACGACGTCCACTTCGTCGCCGGACCCGATCGTGGTGACGCCGAGGCCGAGCCGGTGCACCGGCCCCGCCGCGGGCCCGCCGACGACCCGGACCTCGACCAGCCCGGTCGGCTCGGCGAGGACGGTCGCGGCGGCGGCGCCCCGCTCGACCGCGACGACCGCGCCGTCCCGCAGCTCCTTGGCGGCGAGCGCCTGCGGGTCGAGCATCCGCCCGTCCATCCACAGCGCCCCGCGCTCGGCGGACGGGCCCGCGGGCGGGACGCGCGGCACCCGCGGCGCGCCGGTGAGCAGCGCCTCCCTGGAAAGCAGCGCCTCCTTGGAGAAGCGGGGTGCGGGGATCCCTTCGGCCGCCGGCGCCGGCGCGTCGAGCGCCGCGGTCAGCGACCGCGCGACCCCGGCGACGGTGATCCCGGAGTCCATGTCGATGACGACGTCGCGTGGTCCGCCGCCGGTCAGCGCCGTGAACGAGATCCGCATCCGAGCCCTCCATCGCGCGCCGCCCCGCGCCGCCGGCGCTGCCGTCCGGGCCAGCTTAATTAGCGGGGCCCGCAGATTCCGGCGAAGCCGGTTCGGGCGGTGCCGGGGCGTCCGGGCGTCACGCCGCTTGGGACGCCGACGCGCGGGACGCGGCGACGATGGTCCTGAGCGCGTCGTCCATCGGCGTCGGCGCCATCCCGAAGGTGGACTGGAAGGCCGAGGAGTCCAGGACGTACGGCCTGTCGAACTGGTAGCGGGTCTCCCGCAGCTCCTTGAGCATCGGGTTGGCGAGCCCCAGCGCCGTGAAGAGCGGCCGCGGCACCTCCTGGATGCGCGGGGCGGGCGCGCCGGCGATCCGGCACAGCCGCTCGGCGACCTCCCGCGTCGACACGGCGGGCCCGGTCGGGATGTGCCAGGCCCGGCCGTAGGCGCGCTCGTCCGTGCCGGCGATGGCGAGCGCCTCGGCGACGTCGGGCAGGTACGTCCAGGCGTGCGGGATCGAGGGGTCGCTGAAGTAGAAGACGCGCCGGCCCTCCAGCAGCGGCTTCACGAACCGCGTCTCGCCGACGTACGCCTGGTCGGTGCTGCCCGGGCCGTAGTAGTCGGACCCGCGCAGTTCGGTGGCGCGGACGCGGCCCGCCCGGTGCGCGGCGAGCATGTCGTGCCACATCTTCGCGCGGACCCGCCCCTTGGTGCCGGTCGCGGCGAGCGGCAGGTCCTCGGTGATCGGGCCGTCGACCGGCCCGTACCCGTAGAGGCAGCCGAGGGTGACGAGGGCGGCGCCGGTGTCCTCGGCGGCGCCGAGGAACGACGCGGCCATCGGCGGCCAGTCCTGCACCCAGCGGTG
The DNA here is from genome assembly GCF_040651755.1 of Actinomadura sp. NPDC048394. Lineage (NCBI taxonomy): Bacteria > Bacillati > Actinomycetota > Actinomycetes > Streptosporangiales > Thermomonosporaceae > Actinomadura > Actinomadura sp. NPDC048394. The sequence goes on from NZ_JBEZJL010000066.1 coordinate 19,720, forward strand.
GTACCGCGGGTTAACGCAGTTGTAGATGGTGTCGGCGCCCTTGGCGACGGCGGCCAGCCGGGCCCGGTCGGCGACGTCGGCGGCGACCCGCTCGACGCCCTCCGGCCCGGATCCGGAGCGCGTCACGACGGTGACGTCGTGCCCCATGCCGGTGAGCCGCTCGACGAGGTGCGAGCCGACCTGCCCGGCGCCGACGATCACGTGCTTGCCCATGGTCCTTCTCCTTCGTTGCTGTTCGGTCCGCCGCTGTCCGGTGCGGCGGGTTCGGTGCCGGTCGCGGTCTCAGGCGGCGCTCTCGATGTGGGTCTTGAGTGCGGCCAGGCGGGCCTCGTGGCCGGCGCGGAGCTTGTCCTGGCCGTAGACGAGGCGCACGAGCGGGCCGTCGAGAGACTCCTGCAGCGTCACGCGGGTGCGGCCGTCCTCGCCGGTCAGGACCATGCGGTCGACGGCCCGGTAGAGGCCGAGCATGCTGCCCGTCCAGCTCAGTTCCCGGCCGGGGGCGACGACCGCGAAGCGCGAGCGCAGCGGCACGCCCTTCTGGGCCCAGCGGAACTCGCGGCCCGGCTCGACGGCGTCCAGGGCGCACAGACGGAAGTCGGTGGCCCAGCCCTCCCAGCCGCGCAGGTCGGCGAGGACGTCCCAGACCCGGGCGGGCGACGCGTCGATCAGGACGCTGGACGCGCTGACGACGGGGGCGCCCTCGTCGATCCGGCCGCGCAGCGCGTACTCGTCGTGCAGGGTCGCCAGGTTCGGCATGGCCGCCTCCGTCCGGTCCGAGCTCCGCGGGTTCGGTGCTCTGTGTTGTGAGCAATGCTCTCTCTTTGGAGCACTGTTCGTCAAGAGCAGTGCTCTCGTTTTGTTCCGGCGCTCTGCTAACCTCGCCGCATGAGCGGGCGGACGGTACGGGAACGGGTGCGCGCGGAGCTGGTCAGAGAGATCACCGGCATCGCGCGGGAGCAACTGGCCACGGAGGGCGCGGCGGGGCTGTCGCTGCGGGCGGTGGCCCGCGAGATGGGCATGGCCTCGTCGGCGATCTACCGCTACTTCCCGAGCCGCGACGACCTGCTGACCGCGCTGATCATCGACGGCTACAACGCCGTCGGCGAGGCCGTGGAGCGGGCTGACGCGACCGCCCGCGAGGCCGGGGAGTCCTTCTCCGGGCGGTGGCTCGCCGTGTGCCGGAGCGTCCGAGCGTGGGCGCTGGAACACCCGCACGAGTACGCGCTGCTGTACGGCTCGCCGGTGCCCGGCTACGAGGCGCCGGAGGACACCGTCCCCGCGGCCGTGCGGGACACGGTCGTCTTCGCGCGGCTCGTCTCGGAGGCCCACGCGGCGGGCGCCCTGGAGCCCGCCGGGCCGTGCCCGCCGACGCCGCCCGTGCTGGGCGACGACCTCGCGCGCGGCCGGGCCGCGCTCCTCATCGACGCGCCCGACGACGTGGTGGCCCGGGCTTTCACCGCCTGGGCCGGTCTGTACGGGACGGTCAGTTTCGAATTGTTCGGGCAATTCAACAATGTGATCGAGGAACGGGCCGCCTACTTCGATCACGCAATGACCCTGCTGGGGCGGCTCGTCGGCTTCCACGACGCGCCGTAGCGCCGCCGCCCCAGGGCCTGCCGGCCGCCGCGGATGTCCCGCCAGATGCGGTCAGTGACAGATGTGACTGGTGGTAAGTAGCGAAGTCGCCGGTGAATTCGCAGGTCACCGCCATGGTCGGGGAGAACGGCCCGCTTACCCTCACCGAATCCATTGACGCGGCCTTGCCCGCACCGCAAGCATGGATCGCCCGATGATGCGGAGACCTCCTGAGGCGGGGTCCGCGGGAGGGCGGGAAGGGGCACGTGCGCAGCGCGATGAAGGCCAACCAGTCGGCCCTCGCCGGCGGCTCGTCCGGCGGCTCCTCCGGGCCGAACGCCGGCGGCGGGCTCGGCCGCTCCGGCCTCGGGACCTCCGGCGGGCAGCGGCTGCCCGTCTCGCCGCGCGAGCGCAAGCCGGCGCTGGCCGCGCTCGCCGTGCTGCTCATCCTCGGCGGCGCGCTGGCCAGCGCGTACCTGGTGATGGCGAGCGGCCAGCGGGTGTCGGCGATCCGGATCGCGCAGCCCGTCGCGGCGGGGCAGCGGATCCCGCAGAGCGCCCTGGAAGAGGTGCAGATCGGCGACACCGGCGTCCAGTTCGTCAACTGGTCGGAACGCCTGAACGTGTCCCGGTACTACGCGTCGGTCCCGCTGGTCAAGGGCGCGCTGCTGACCAACGGCATGATCAGCCGGACGGACGAGGCGGCCAAGGGGCGGCTCGTCGTGGGCCTCGCGCTCAAGCCGGGGCAGCTGCCGTCCGGCGGCGTGGAGAGCGGCAAGAAGGTGACCCTGTACGCGGTCGGCAACGGCAGCGGCGGCGGCCCGCGCGCCGGGACGGTGCTCGCCGCCGAGGCCATCGTGATCAACGTCGGGGGCGGCGGGGGCGACCGGCTGCGCTCCGACCAGACCACCGTGGACGTCGCCGTCGCGCCCGCCGACGCCCCGCAGGTGACGGAGGCCGCGTCCGCCGGGACCGTCGCGCTCGCGCTGATCCCGGACGGGACGAAGGCGCCCGGCCCGGCGGGCGGGCAGCCGGCCGGCGGGACGCAGGGCAAGCAGTCGCCGACGCCCGGCGGCTCCCAGCCCCCGGCCGGGACGGGCGACGGCACCGGCACCGGCGACGGCACCGGGAACGGCGCGGGCACCGGGAACGGCACTCCGGGCACAGGCGGGAACTGACAGTGGCACTGATCGCGCTCGCGGCCGACAAGGGGGCGCCGGGCGTCACGACCGCGGCGGTCGCCCTCGGCGCGGTGTGGCCGCGCCCGGTGCTGGTCGCCGAGTGCGACCAGGCGGGCGGCGACCTCGTGTACCGGCTGCCCGCCGCCGCACCGGACGGCGGCGCCGGCCGGCAGGGCGGCGGCGACGGCGGCATGCTCAACCCGGCGCGCGGGCTGCTGAGCCTCGCCGCGACGGCCCGCCGCGGGCTGCGCCCCGACCAGATCGCCGAGCACTGCCAGCGGCTCGTCGGCGGCCTGGACGTGCTCGTCGGGCTCACCAACGCCGAGCAGGCGCAGGCGATGACGTGGCTGTGGGGGCCGCTCGGCCGCGCGTTCGCCGGCCTCGGCCCGGTGGACGTGATCGCCGACTGCGGGCGGCTCGGCGCCGGCACCCCGCTGACCGAGCTGCTGCGCGAGGCGGACCTGGTGGTGCTGTTGACCCGGGCGACCCTGGAGCAGGTCGCGCACCTGCGCGAGCGCGTCGCGGCGCTGGCGGCGGAGCTGCGCGGCGGGCCGCCGGTCGGGGTGCTGGTGCTCGCCGACCCGCGCGACTTCCGCGGCTCCATCGCCGAGGTCGACCGGATCATCGTCGGCGCGCGCGGCCGGCAGGCCCCGGACCCGGCCGCGCAGGCCGGGCCGCCGCCGCCCGAGGTGCGCGTGCTGGGCGGGCTGGCGCTCGACCCGAAGGGCGCGGACCTGCTGTCGGGCCGCTGGGGCGGCCGCCTGGACCGGTCGCTGCTGATCCGGTCGGCCCGCGAGGTCGCCGGCGACCTCGTCGCGCGCCTCGACGCCGCACCCGCCGCCACGCCCGCAACGCCTGCCGCGCCGCCGGCGTCCGCGCCGGGCCTGGCCGGTGAACCGGCACCGCCCGCGGGCGGGCGGCCCGTCCCGGACGCGCGCACCGAGCAGGTCCCGGCGGGCGGACGGCACGAGGAGCGGGGGCGCTAGGTGGACCACGTCCTCGTCAAGCGGCTCCGCCAGGAGGTCGGCGACCGGCTCGCCCAGCAGCGCCGGATGGACGCCGCGCACGGCCTGCCGCCGATGTCCGGGGAGGACGAGCGGCAGTTCGCGCGCGCGCTGATCGGCCAGGTGCTGGAGGAGTTCGCGCGCGGCGAGATCACCTCCGGGCGGCGCCCGCCGAACGCCGAAGAGGAGGAGGCGCTCGCCGCCGGGGTGCACGCGGCGCTGTTCGGGGTCGGCCGGCTGCAGCCGCTGCTGGAGGACCCCGAGATCGAGAACATCGACATCAACGGCTGCGACCGGGTGTTCATCGGCTACGCCGACGGCCGGGAGGTGATGGGCGAGCCGGTCGCCGAGACCGACGAGGAGCTGGTCGAGCTGATCCAGATCCTCGCCGCCTACAGCGGGCTGTCGTCGCGGCCGTTCGACACCGCGAACCCGCAGCTGGACCTGCGGCTCCCGGACGGCTCGCGCCTCTCGGCGGTGATGGACGTGACGGTGCGCCCCGCGCTGTCGATCCGCCGCGCCCGGCTCGGCAAGGTGTTCCTGTCCGACCTGGTCGGGAACGGCACGTTCAGCGAGGAGATCGGGCGGTTCTTCCGCGCCGCGGTGCTCGCCCGCAAGAACGTGATGATCGCGGGCGCGACGAACGCGGGGAAGACGACGCTGCTGCGCGCCGTCGCGAACGAGATCCCGGCGAACGAGCGGCTCATCACCGTCGAGCGGGCCCTCGAACTCGGCCTCGACGCCTTCCCCGAGCTGCACCCGAACTGCGTGGCGTTCGAGCAGCGGCTCCCGAACTCCGAGGGGCAGGGCGCGATCTCGATGGCGGAGCTGGTCCGCCGGTCGCTGCGGATGAACCCGTCCCGCGTGATCGTCGGCGAGGTCCTCGGCGACGAGATCGTCACGATGCTGAACGCGATGACGCAGGGCAACGACGGGTCGCTGTCGACGATCCACGCGAACTCGTCGGCGGAGGTGTTCAACCGCATCTCGACCTACGCGATCCAGTCGGAGGAGCGGCTGCCCGTCGAGGCGACGCACATGCTGATCGCGGGCGCGATCGACTTCGTCGTGTTCATCGAGAAGCGCAACGACTACGCCTCCGGCGGGCGGCTGCGCCGCTACGTCGCGAGCGTCCGCGAGGTCACCGGCGTGGACGGGCGGGTGCTGTCGTCGGAGGTGTTCGCGCTCGGGCCCGGCGGGTTCGCGGTGCCGGCCGCGCCGATCGCGTGCGTCGACGAGCTCGCCGAGCACGGCTACGACCCGTCCCACGGGGGTGCCTGGTGATCTTCAGGTGCAGGGTGACGCCCATCGGGACCGGGGGCCGCTGATGTACTCCGCGGACGTGCTGCTCGCCGTCGTCGCCGGGGCCGTCGCCGGCGGCGGGCTCCTGCTGCTGGCCGTCGCCATCCGCGGCCTGCCGCCCCGGACGCGCCCGGCGCGCGGGCGCAGCCGCGAGGACCTCGTCCGCACCCTCACCACCCGCACCGCCGTCGCGGTCATCGTCGGCGTGCTCGTCCTCGTGGTGACCCGCTGGCCGATCGCCGCCGCCGGGACCGGCGCGCTCGTCCTCGCCTGGGACGGCCTCGCCGGCGGCGCCGCCGAGGAGCGCAAGGGCATGGCGCGGCTGGAGGGCCTCGCCGCCTGGACGGAGTCGCTGCGCGACACCATCGCGGGCGCGGTCGGCCTCGAACAGGCCATCCCGGCGTCGCAGCGCGCCGCCGCCCCGGCGCTCCAGCAGCCGCTGCGCACCCTCGTCGACCGGCTGCACACCCGCGTCCCGATGCCGGAGGCGCTGCGCCGGTTCGCCGACGACATCGACGACCCGTCCGCCGACCTGGTGATCGCCGCGCTGATCCTGAACGCCCGGCTGCGCGGCCCCGGCCTGCGCGACATGCTCGGCGCGCTCGCGACGTCCGCGCGCGCCGAGCTCGACATGCGGCGCCGCGTCGAGGCCGACCGCCGCTCCACCCGCCGCAGCGTCCGGATCGTCGTCGGCGTCTCGGTCGGGACGGCCCTCGCGCTCGCCGTGTTCAACCACTCCTACGTGCAGCCCTACGACGACTTCCTCGGGCAGCTCGTGCTGTGCATCGTCGTCGCCCTGTACGGCGCGGCGTTCCTGTGGCTGCGCCGCCTCGCCAAGTACGACCTGCCCGGACGGTTCCTCGGCGAGCCGCGGCAGGCCCGTCCCGGCGTGCCCGGCGAGGTGCCGAGCACCGTCGCGGGCTGGCAGGCCGGGCGGACCGCCGCGCAGGACGTCCCGCTGCGCGGTCGGCACACCATGGACGCGGGCGGCGGTGGTACGGCATGACCGGCGCGATCCTCGCGGGCGCCCTCGTCGGCCTCGGCCTGTACGCGCTGGTCCGGGCGCTGTTCCCGGCGCGTCCCGGCCTCGCCGCGCGGATGGCGGCGCTCGACGCCGCGCGCCGCCGCGACCTGGAGGACGCGCAGGCCGGGACGGTCCGGCCCGAAGGCCGGTTCGGCGGGATGCGGGCGCGGCTCGGCCGGGAGCTGGTGGCGTTCTGCGAGTCGCGCGGCTGGAAGCTGCGCTCCGTGCGCGCCGACCTCGCCATCACCGAGCGGTCGCTGGAGGCGTTCCTCGCGACCAAGTTCCTGCTGCCCGCCGCCGCGCTGCTGTTCATCCCGATCGTCGCCGGCTACTTCGCGCTGCTCGGCTTCGGCTCGTCCGTGCAGGTCCCGGTGTGGATCTGCGTGCTGTTCGCCGCGCTGTTCTTCTTCTTCCCCGACATGCAGCTGCGGCAGGAGGCGCAGGCCCGCCGGCAGGACTTCCGGCACGTCGTCGGCGCGTTCCTCGACCTGGTCTCGATGAACCTCGCGGGCGGACGCGGCGTCCCGGAGGCCCTGATGAGCGCGTCGAACGTCGGGGACGGCCCGGCGATGCGCCGGATCCGCGACGCGCTCGGCAACGCCCGCCTCACCGGCCGGACGCCCTGGCAGGCGCTCGGCGGCCTCGGCGACGACCTCGACATCGCCGAGCTGCGCGACCTCGCCGGCGCGCTCGCCCTGGTGTCCGACGACGGCGCGCAGATCCGCCGGTCGCTGTCCGCCCGCGCCGCGTCGATGCGCAGCCGCGAGCTGTCGGAGCTGGAGGGCAAGGCGGGCGAGCGGTCCCAGTCCATGCTCGTCGCGCAGCTGTTCCTGTGCGCCGGCTTCCTGGTCTTCCTCGCCTATCCGGCGCTCATGCGGGTGCTCGCCTCGTGACCCCGCGTCCCGTCCGGCCCGTCCCCTCGAAGGAGTCACGATGAACCCGCTGAACGATCCGGCCCTCGTCTATCTGCGGGCCCTGCTCGGCACGCGGCTGGCGCGGCTGCGCGACGAGGAGGAGCGCAGCCGGGGCGCCTCGGCGATCGAATGGGCGATCATCACCGCGATCCTCGCGCTGATCGCGATCACCATCGGCGCGATCATCCAGAAGAAGATCCAGGACAAGGCCAACAGCATCAACACGGGCTGACCGGGATGCGGTGCCGTGGACCCGCGCGGCCGGCCGCCGCGCTCGCCGCCGCCCGGCGCCGGCTCCGGTCCGACGCGGGCGTGTCGTCGATGGAATGGGCGCTGCTCACGCCGGTGCTCATCCTCGTGCTGCTCGCCGTCGTCCAGTTCACGATGGTGTTCCACGCGCGGCAGGTCGCGCTCGCCGCCGCGCAGTCCGGCGCCCGCGTCGCCCGGACCCAGCCGGTCGGCGGCGGCTGGCAGGGCGCGGCCGTCGCGAAGGCGACCGGCGACATCGACCACATCGGGCCGCACCTGATCAGCGGCCTGCACGTCGACACGGGAGAGGTCAACGACGAGCGGTGGGTGCAGGTCAGCGGGACGGCCGTGCAGGTCATCCCGTTCATGACGTTCCACGTGTCGCAGCGGTCGCAGGGGCCGATCGAGTGCTTCCGCCCGGACGTCGGGGCGGGCGTCGCGTGCCAGCGGGGAGCGGGCCAGTGAAGCGGCGGCGAGGGGACGGCGACCGGGGCTCGATGTCGCTGGAGCTGGTGCTCGTGACGCCGCTGTTCGTCGCGTTCCTGCTGTTCCTCGCGGGGGCCGGGCGGATGGTCGACGCGCAGAGCCAGGTGGACGGCGCCGCCCGTGACGCGGTCCGCGCCGCGTCCATCGCCCGCGACGCCGGGTCCGCGCAGGAGCTCGCGCAGGAGACCGCCACCGCCGGGCTCCGCGACTCGCACTGGTGCTCGGGCGGCCCTTCCGTCCAGACGAACGTGTCGGATTTCGCGCCCGGCGGGCACGTCGAGGTGACGATCGTGTGCGACGTGAACCTGTCCGACCTGGCGTTCATCGGGCTGCCCGGCACGAAGCGGCTGCAGGGCCGGTCGGTCGCCCCGATCGACACCTTCACCTTCCGGGGCGGCGACGGACCGGCGGAACCGGGGGACGGCCGATGAGACGCGTCCTCCGCCGAGTGCGGGCCCGGGTGTGGGTTCGGCGCCGGGCCGGTGGCGACCGGGGCACGATCGCGATGTACACGGTCCTGTTCACGCCGATCGTGCTGATGCTGGCAGGCCTGCTGGTGGACGGCGGCCTCGCCATCCACGCGCGGCAGCGCGCCGCCGACATGGCCGAGCAGGCCGCCCGCGCCGGCGCGAACCAGATCGACACCGACGCGCTGCGCGCGACCGGCAAGCCCGTCCTCGACCCGGGACGGGCCCGCGCCGCCGCCTGCGACCTGCTCGGCGACTTCGGCACCGAGGTCGCCGCGTCGCGCTGCGACGCCGACCAGCAGCAGGTGACGGTCAGCGTGGAGATCACCGTGAAGCCGCAGATCCTCGGGATCGTCCCCGGGCTCGGCTCGTTCACCCTGACCTCCACGGAGACCGCCCGCCCCGTCACCGGAGGAAACGGCCCATGAGGCCCATGGAGAACGGGCTTACGATCGAGACGACGTCCGGGACCCGGCGAACGGTGGGGGCGCGATGGTGACGCGGCACGAGCGGCGGGACCCGGTGCGGCTGCGGGCGCGCCGCGGCCCCGGCGACGTCCTCGCCGGCGTCGGCGCCCTCCTCGCGCTCGCCGCGCTGCTCGCCGGCGTCCCGTACGCGCTGCTGACGTTCTTCGGGTCGCCGGTCCCGTCGCACCTGCCCGCCGCGTCCGACCTGACGCACCGGATCGGGCCCGGCTCGCTCATCAGCGTCCTCGTCGTGCTGGTCTGGCTCGCCTGGATCCAGCTCGCGCTGTGCGTGGTCGTCGAGGTGTACGCGGGGGTCCGCGGGGTCGGCGTGCCCGCGCGGGTGCCGCTCGCCGGCGGCACGCAGTCGCTGGTGCACCGGCTCGTCGTCGCGGCGCTGCTGCTGTTCACCGCCACGTCCGTGATCATGCCGGCGTTCTCCGGCGGGCTGTCGCAGCGTCCCGCGCACGCCTCCGCGCAGGAGTACCGCCGCGCCCCGGACGCGCCGGACCGTCCCGCCGCCGAGGCGCCGCCCGCGCCCGCCGAGACCCGCACCGAGCCCCTCGCGGAGAGCCCGGACACCACCAAGATCTACCGCGTGCACCCGCCGGAGGGCCGCCACCACGAGAGCCTCTGGGAGATCGCCGAGAAGTGCCTCGGCGAGGGGCGCCGCTACAAGGAGATCTACGACCTCAACAAGGGCCACGTGCAGCCGGACGGGACGCGCCTCACCATCGCGAGCCTGATCCGTCCCGGCTGGATCCTGGAGATGCCGGCGGACGCCAAGCACGCGCACACCATCCCGGCCCGGGACCTGCGCGACTACTACCGGTTCGGGCACGCCGTCCCCGACCGCCCGCAGCATCCGGCGGACCCGGCGCCCTCGACGCCCGCTCCGCAGAAACCGGCGCCCCAGCCGTCGGCGCCGGCGACTCCGGCGCCGTCCCCGTCCCACACCCAGGCACCGACGCACACCCAGCCACCGACGCACACGGCGACGCCGCAGACCCCGGCGCCTTCGCAGCCGCCCGCGCACACCGCGGCGCCCTCGCCGTCCCCGTCCCACGCCCAGGCGCCATCGCACACGGCGGCGCCGTCCCACGAGGCCGAGGCCCCGTCGCATCCGCCCGCGCACGGCGGCGGCACGGGCGGGCCGTCCGGGGAGATGGGCGGCGGCGCCGGCAGCGGCGGCGCGAGCCTCCCCGGCCAGAACAGGACCGCCTACGACGAACCCGGCCCGTCGTTCGAGCTGTCCTGGCCGCAGGGCCTCGCCGCCGCGTCGCTGCTGGCCGCGGGCCTGCTCGGCGTGCTCGGCCGGCGCCGCCGCGCGCAGATCTGGAACCGCGCGTTCGGCCACATGATCGCCCGGCCGGAGGGCGCGGCCGCGGAGGCCGAGCGCGCGCTGCGGTTCGGCGCCGACGAGGGCGGCGCGCGGCTCCTGGACCTCGGCCTGCGGCACCTGTCCAAGTCGATGGCCGCCGGCGGGCGCGCCCTCCCCACCGTCTACGGGGTGCACCTCGGCCGCGTCGAGAACGGGCAGGGCAGCCTCGACCTGTGGATCGCGCCCGCCGATCGCAACCCGCCCGCGCCCTGGCAGGCCTTCGACGACGGGCAGGTGTGGCGGCTGCGCGCCGACGCGGCGGCCGGGCTGGAGGCCTCCGACCTCGCCGACGTCCTCGCCCCCTACCCGGGCCTGGTCTCCATCGGCACCAACGACAACGGCCGCATCCTCGTCGACCTCGAAGCGGCGCACGGCCTGATCGCCCTGCGCGGCCCCGACGCCGGCCGCCGCGCCGCGCTCGCCGCGATCGCGATGGAGCTCGCCACCAACCGGTGGTCCGACCACATGCGGATCACGCTCGTCGGGTTCGGCAACGAGTTCGGCGAGGGCCTCGGCCGGATCGCCCCCGACCGCGTCCGGTCCGTGCCGAACCTCGCGGACGCGCTGCCCGAGCTGGAAGGCCGCACCGAGGAGGTCCGGCAGGCGCTCGCCGCGTCCGGCGTCGACTCCGTCCTCACCGGCCGCTGCCGCGGCGTGTTCGGCGAGGCGTGGATGCCGCACTACCTGATCATGGCGGACCCGCCGACCGAGTGGGAGGCCGACCGGATCGTCGCCCTCGCCCGCACCGGCACCCGGATGGCCGCCGGCTACCTCGTCCCCGGCGACGTGCAGGGCGCCACCTGGACCTGGGACGTCGACGAGCGCGGCCGGCTGCACGCCGGCGTCCTCGGCTTCGAGGTGGACGCCCAGCTCGTCCGCGACGACCAGTACCGCGCGGTGTTCGACCTGTTCGGGACGGCCGGCCGGACCGACTCGGTGCCGCTGCCGGACGCCGCCGGCGGCCCGCAGCCGCCCGCCGCGCAGCAGTCCTCCGTCGACGTCCGGCTGCTCGGCCCCATCGAGGTCGAGGCGCCCGGGCCGATGGACGAGAGCCGCCGCGAACTGTGCACCGAGGTCCTCGTCTACCTGGCGGCGCATCCGAACGGCGTGCACCCGACCGTCCTGTCCGGCGCGATCTGGCCGCGCGGCGTCACCGCCGGGGTCCGCGACGCGTGCGTCGCCCGCGTGTCGGACTGGCTCGGCCGGGACGCACGCGGCCGCCCCAACCTGTACTACGACGAGCGCGGCCGGATCAGGCTCGGCTCGGAGGTCCGCGTCGACCTCGCCGTGTTCCGGTGGCTGGTGTGGCGGTCCGCCGCCGAACCCGCGTCCGAGATGGCGTACATGTCGTACGCGCTGGACCTGGTCCGCGGGCCGCTGCTCGCCGGCCGCCCCCGCGGCCGGTACTCGTGGCTCGCCGCGCACGACCTGGAGTACGAGGCGACCGCCCGGGTCGTCGACGTCGCGCACCGGCTCGCCGTCCTGCGGCTGGACGAGGGCGACGCGCGCGGCGCGGTCGCCGCCGCCCGCGCCGGCCTCCGCCTCGCGCCCGACGACGAGGGCCTGTGGCGGGACCTGCTCCGTGCCACCCACGCCACCGGCGACCAGGCCCAGGTCAAGATCGCGGTGGACGAGCTGCGCGGCCGCGTCGGCCGCGACCCCATGATCGACCAGCTGCAGCCCGAGACGGAGGCGCTGGTCGAGGAGCTGCTCCCGGAATGGCACCGGGTCGGCTCCTGATCAGCGGTACAGGCCGGTGCCGCCCAGCGAGTACCGGCCCGGCTGCGGATGCACGCACAGGCCCGCCGGACGGCCCCGGAGCCGCGCGTGCCGCAGCACCCGGCCCGTCCGCGTCGACACCGCGTAGACGAGCCCGCCCGGATCCGCCAGCCACAGCGCCCGCCCGTCCGACGACACGCCGCCGGGGACCGCGTCCCCGCCGCCCGGCAGCCGCCACCGCGCGGTGACCCTGCGGTCCCGGAACTCCATGGCGGCCAGGATCCCGCCGCCCGCGACGAACAGGCGCCGCGCGTCCCGGCTGATCGCGAGGGCCCGCGCGCCGGGCGCCGTCCGGACGAACCCGCTCGGCGCGAACGTCCGCGCGTCCACCGCCCACACGCCGCCCTTCGCCGCGTCCGCGACGAGGAACGTCCCGCCGTCCGGGGACAGCCGCACGTCGCCCGGCCGCGCCCCCGCCGGCAGCCGCACCGTGCCCGCGACCCGCCGCCCCGCCACGTCGACCCGCAGCAGCGTCCCCGCCGACGTGCAGGTCATCACCAGGGAGCCGCCGCCGAGCGTGAAGTCGCCGTCCGCCGCCGCGCACGGCAGCGGCACCGACGCCCTCGGCCGCATCGTCCGCGGGTCGCGGACCTCCAGCCGCCTCGGCCGTCCCGCGACGACCAGCGCCGCCCGCCCGTCCGGGGTGAAGTACAGGGCCGCCGGGTCGGCCGCGGGCACCGGCCGCCCCCGCCGCCCCGTCACCGCGCCCATCGGGACCAGCACGTCGTGCACGGGGTCGACGGCCCACAGCCGCCGCATGTCCCACGACGGCACCACCCGCGACGCGGCCGTCCCGGCGCCGAACCGGCCGGTGAGCCGCAGCGTCCGCGGGTCGACGACCTCGATGCCGCGCCCGTCCGCGACGTACAGCCGCGCCGGCATGTCCCGCGCGCCGGGCGCGATCATCCCGGGCCCGGTCGCCGCGTACACCTGCCCGCCTGCGGGCTCGACCGGCACCGGCCCCGGCGGGTCCGCCGCCCGGGGCCGCCCCGGTTCCGGCCGCACGTAGGGCGCGGCGCCGCCGAGCCCGACGACGGGCTCGTCCGGCCCGCCGTCGCCGGGCCGGTAGAACTCCACGGGCGACTCGCACCCCGAGAGCAGCGCCATGACCGCGGCGAGCGCGAACGCCCCCAGCGGCCCCCGGCGCCGGCCCGCGGCACGGCCTCTCCCCATCACGGCCGCCGACTGTACCCGCCCGCGACTCCCCGCGCCCGAATAACTACAAAACGTATCCACCTCAGGCCCGCGAAGGCCGAGCGGTACCCGTCAACCCGAGTGCGGGACGTACCGGGCGACCGTGCAGAAGGCGACCGCGATCAGCAGACCGGTGAGAACGTACCCGGCGGCGCGGAGCCCCTCTTGGCGCGCCGCACGCGTGAGCACGAAACCGCCGCCGGCGAGCCCCACCCCGGCGACCACGCCCGGGAACTCGAGATAGCAGAGCGAGGCGGCCGCCAAGGCGCCGCCCATGGCGACGGCCATCCAGCCGACCCAGACCAAGCGCCATCCGTGGGAACGCATGTGCTCCTCCTCGCGGCGCAGGACGGCGCAGGCGGTCAGTCGGATTTGCCGAAGCCGATGCCGAACTCGCGGTAGACGCGCTCCCAGAAGCCGTCGCGGAGCCAGGTGCGGGCCTCCTGGTAGGGGCGCAGCGAGCCGCCGAGCTCCTTCTCGGCCTCGATCAGCAGCTCCTTGTCGATGACGGGCGGCAGGATCGGGCCGGGGAGCAGGTCGCGGATGTTGTCGCGGCCCCGCTCGAAGATCCACTTCTGGGCGACGTGCTCGCCGATCTCCAGCATGTGGTCGCGGTCCGGGCCGAGGCGGCCGTCGGACTGGGCCGCGGACGCCGCGTTCATCGAGGCGGCCACGGTCGCCGGGGTCACCGGGGTGCCGCCCGGGACGGGCACGGCGGTGCGGACGGCCGCGGCGGGCGCCGGCTTGACCGCAGGGGGACGTCCCGCGAACACCTGCGACGGGGACGGCACCGGCGAGGTGCGGTGCGCGGCGGCGGCCGCGTCGCGGACGGCGGCGGCGGTGCCGGGCGCGGGCACCGGCAGCACCTTGGCCTTGGTGAAGTAGGGGCGCAGGAAGTCGGCGGACAGCACCTCGACCCGGTCGGACTCCCAGACCAGCCATTCGGCCTGGTTGGAGCCGTGCGTCGGCTCGACGCCCCACAGGTGCACGCGGACGCCGTAGCGCTGCGCGGCCTCCACGGCGGGCAGCATGTCCTCGTCGCCGGCGAGCAGCACCGCGTCGGTGATCGCGCGGTGCCGGGCGAGGGCCTCCAGGTCGGCGCGCAGCTGGGCGTCCACGCCCTTCTGCTGGCCCTGCGCGTTCAGGTTGCCGAGCCGCAGCTTCACCAGCGGCAGGTTCGCGATCACCCGCTGGTCGACGGTCGGCTGCTTCTTCGGCGCCGCGTCGAACCAGTAGACGCGCAGCAGCTCGCCCAGCAGCTGGTCGTCCGCGTGGCTGGTCAGCGCCTTGATCAGCTGTTCGGCGGCGACCCGGTACTCGCGCCGGGAGCCGCAGCCGAGCAGCAGGGCCCCGGAGGCCGCGTAAAGGTACCCCGCGTCGACGAAGATGGCGTATCGCGCGGGCTGTGGGACGAACTCCGAGGTGGCCATGGCCTTCCACCTTATTCGTGCGGAGACCCCCGCTGGGCGCGAACCACGGTTACGTGTCGCCCGATCCCATTCCCCGTCCGGGGATCAACACACCCCATAGGCCGTGAGACCGGGCGCGTCGCGCGGGCGCCCGCGCGCCCGGTCAGCGGGGCAGGCCGCTGGCCCGCCACGCGCCGGGGCCGCGGGGCCGCAGGGCGCCGGACGCGGTGGTGCGGACGAGCCGGGTCCGGTCTGCCCAGCGGGACGTCCGGGGCTCGCCGCCGTCGCGGGCCGCGGCGGCGGCGCGGGCACGCGCGGTCAGCACGGCGACCAGTGCGGCGACCTCCTCGGGGGACGGGTCACCCCGCACGACCTGCAGGAACGGCTTGTCTTCAGCGGTCACGGGTTCTCCTCGGCGGCCGGGTCCGGGCGCGGCGGGCGGTCCGGCCCCGGAACGGGCGTCCGTCTCGGTGCTCTAGAGCGGGATGTTGCCGTGCTTCTTCGGCGGCAGCGTCTTGCGCTTCTCGCGGAGCGCGCGCAGCGCCTTGACGACCTGCCCGCGGGTCTCCGACGGCTTGATCACCGCGTCGACGTAGCCGCGGTCGGCGGCGACGTACGGGTTGGCGAGGGTGTCCTCGTACTCGGTGATCAGCTCGGCGCGGCGGGTGTCGGGGTCGTCCGCGGCCGCCAGCTCGCGCCGGTACAGGATGTTGACCGCGCCCTGCGCGCCCATGACGGCGATCTGCGCGGTCGGCCACGCCAGGTTGATGTCCGCGCCGAGGTGCTTGGACCCCATGACGTCGTACGCGCCGCCGTACGCCTTCCGGGTGATCACGGTGACCAGCGGGACGGTCGCCTCGGCGTAGGCGTACAGCAGCTTCGCGCCGCGCCGGATGATCCCGTTCCACTCCTGGTCGGTGCCGGGCAGGAAGCCGGGGACGTCCACGAAGGTCAGCACGGGGATGTTGAACGCGTCGCAGGTCCGGACGAACCGGGCGGCCTTCTCGGAGGCGTCGATGTCGAGCGTCCCGGCGAACTGCATCGGCTGGTTCGCGACGATGCCGACCGAGTGGCCCTCGACGCGGCCGAACCCGCAGATGATGTTCGGCGCGAACAGCTCCTGGACCTCCAGGAACTCGCCGTCGTCGACCACGTGCTCGATCGCGGTGTGCATGTCGTACGGCTGGTTCGGGGAGTCCGGGATGAGGGTGTCGAGGTCCTCGTCCAGCTCGGACGGGTCGACCGGCACGTCGAACGCGGGCGCGTCGGAGAGGTTGTTGGACGGCAGGTACGACAGCAGCGACTTGACGTACTCGATCGCGTCGTCCTCGTCGGAGCCCTGGTAGTGCGCCACACCGGACTTGGAGTTGTGCGAGTGCGCCCCGCCCAGCTCCTCCATGGTCACCTCTTCGCCGGTGACCGTCTTGATGACGTCCGGGCCGGTGATGAACATGTGCGAGGTCTGGTCGGCCATGACGATGAAGTCGGTGATCGCGGGGGAGTACACCGCGCCGCCCGCGCACGGCCCGAGGACCAGCGAGATCTGCGGGATGACGCCGGAGGCGTGCACGTTCCGCTTGAAGATCTCCGCGTACAGGCCGAGCGCGACGACGCCCTCCTGGATCCGCGCGCCGCCGGAGTCGTTGATCCCGACGACCGGGCAGCCCGTCTTCAGCGCGTGGTCCATGACCTTGACGATCTTCTCGCCGAACACCTCGCCGAGGGACCCGCCGGAGACGGTGAAGTCCTGGCTGAAGACCGCGACCGGCCGGCCGTCGACCGTGCCGTACCCGGTGACGACGCCGTCGCCGTAGGGGCGGTTCTTCTCCATCCCGAAGTTGGTCGACCGGTGCCGCGCCATCTCGTCGAACTCGACGAACGAGCCGGGGTCGAGCAGTGCGTCGATCCGCTCCCGGGCCGTCATCTTGCCCTTGGCGTGCTGCTTCTCGACGGCGCGCGCCGAGCCCGCGTGCACCGCCTCGTAGCGGCGTCGTTCCAGGTCCGCGATCTTTCCCGCCGTCGTGTGGATGTCGTACTCGACCGCGGGTTCAGGGGCTTCCATCGCCATGCGGGCCAGGGTAACCGCACACTGATGCGCACATTGCGGGCGGGGCCCGCTGACCGGGATGAACGGCCCCGCAGCGGCCCTCGTTACGCTTGGGCACGTGGCTACGAAGACGCGAGACATCCTCCGGCAGGACATGCCGGAACCGCTGCGCCGCGACGTCCGCCTGCTCGGCGCGATGCTCGGCGACGGGCTGGTGGAGTACGGCGGCCGGGAGCTGCTGGACGACGTCGAGCGGCTGCGCCACGCGGTGATCGCCGCGCGGCGCGGCGAGACGTCCGCCGACGAGGTCGCGGCGATCGTCGACGGCTGGACGCTGGAGCGCGCCGAGCAGGTCGCGCGCGCGTTCACCGTGTACTTCCACCTGACGAACCTCGCCGAGGAGCACCACCGGATCCGGACGCTCCGCGAGCGCGACACGGGCGAGACCGTGCCGGGCTCGGTGGCCGCGGCGGTGGAGGAGATCCGCTCGGAGAAGAACGGCGCCGCGGGCGGCGACCGGCTCGCCGAGATGATCGACGGCCTGGAGTTCCGGCCGGTCTTCACCGCGCACCCGACCGAGGCGCGCCGCCGCGCCGTCGTGACCGCGATCCAGCGGATCAGCGACCTGCTGACCGCGCTGAACGCGGGGCAGGGCGCGAGCGAGCGGGAGGAGACCGAGCGGCGGCTCCGCGAGGAGATCGACGTGCTGTGGCGGACGGCGCTGCGCCGCGGCACCCAGATGGACCCGCTCGACGAGGTCCGTACCGCGATGGCCGCGTTCGACGAGACGATCTTCCGGGTCGTCCCGCACGTCTACCGGGCCCTCGACCGCGCGCTCGACGGGGACGGCACCGGCACCCGCCCGCCGAAGGCGCGCCCGTACCTGCGGTTCGGCAGCTGGATCGGCGGCGACCGGGACGGCAACCCGTACGTGACCGCGCAGGTCACCCGCGACGCGATCACGATCCAGGCCGACCACGTGCTGCGGGCGCTGGAGACCGCGTGCGCGCGGATCGGCCGGGAGCTGACCGTCCACGAGTCCACGACGCCCGCATCGGACGCGCTGCGCAACGCGCTCGCCGCCGCCCGCACCGCGCACCCGTCGCGGCTCGCGGAGGGCGCCAAGCGGTCGCCGGGCGAGCCGCACCGCCAGTTCCTGCTGTACGCGGCGAACCGGATCGCGGCGACCCGCGAGCGCGACGCCGACCTCGCCTACGGCGACCCGGAGGAGCTGCTCGCCGACCTGCGGACCGTCCAGGAGTCGCTGGCCGCCGCGGGGGCCGTCCGGCAGGCGTACGGGCGGGTGCAGCAGCTGATCTGGCAGGTCGAGACGTTCGGGTTCCACCTCGCCGAGCTGGAGATCCGGCAGCACTCCGAGCTGCACGAGAAGGCCCTCGCGGAGGTGCGGGCGGGCGGCGAGCGGTCGGAGATGACCGAGGAGATCCTCGAGACGCTGCGGGTCGTCGCGTGGATCCAGAAGCGCTTCGGCGTCCGCGCCTGCCACCGCTACATCGTGTCGTTCACCCGGTCCGCGCAGGACATGGCGAACGTCCACGAGCTGGCCGCGTCGCTCGGCGACGGCGCGCCCGTCCTCGACGTCATCCCGCTGTTCGAGACCGGCGAGGACCTGGAGCGCGCCCCGTCCGTGCTGGAGGGGATGCTGGAGATCCCGGCCGTCCGGCGCCGGCTGGACGACACCGGCCGCCGCATGGAGGTCATGCTCGGCTACTCCGACTCCGCCAAGCAGCTCGGCCCGGCCAGCGCCACCCTGCGGCTGTACGACACGCAGGAGGCGCTCGCCGCGTGGGCGGCCCGCAACGACATCACGCTGACGCTGTTCCACGGCCGCGGCGGGTCCCTCGGCCGCGGCGGCGGCCCCGCCAACCGGGCGATCCTCGCGCAGGCGCCCGGGTCCGTCGCGGGCCGCTTCAAGGTCACCGAGCAGGGCGAGGTGATCTTCGCCCGGTACGGCCGCACGGAGATCGCCGAGCGGCACGTCGAGCAGGTCACCAGCGCCGTCCTGCTCGCCTCGACCGACGCCGTCCAGGACCGCGCCCGCGAGGCCGCCGCCCGGTTCCGCCCGCTCGCCGACAAGATCGGCGAGGCGGCCAAGGACGCGTTCCGCTCGCTGATCGAGACCGACGGGTTCGCCGCCTGGTTCGCCCGTGTCAGCCCGCTGGAGGAGATCGCCGAGCTGCGGATCGGGTCCCGCCCGGCCCGCCGCAAGGCCGCTCGCGGCCTGGAGGACCTGCGCGCCATCCCCTGGGTGTTCGCCTGGACGCAGACCCGCGTCAACCTGCCCGGCTGGTACGGCCTCGGCAGCGGCCTCGCGGCCGTCTCCGGAGACGGCCGCGACCTCGACGAGCTCCGCGAGGCCTACGAGGCATGGCCGCTGTTCAACACGCTGCTCGACAACGCCGAGATGAGCCTCGCCAAGTCCGACCGGGCGATCGCGGAACGGTACCTCGCGCTCGGCGGGCGCCCCGAGCTGTCCGAGGCCGTCCTCGCCGAGTACGACCGCACCCGGCGGCTCGTCCTCGCGGTCACCGGCCACGAGCGGCTGCTGGAGAACCGCCGCGTGCTGTCCCGCGCCGTCGAGCTGCGGAACCCGTACGTGGACGCGCTCTCCCACCTCCAGCTCCGCGCCCTCACCGCGCTGCGCGCCGGGGACGTCACCGACGAGGAGGAGCGCGACCACCTCGAAGCGCTGCTCCTGCTGTCGGTGAACGGGGTCGCCGCCGGCCTGCAGAACACCGGCTGATGGCGGAGGTCAGGCCCGCGGCGGCCGCCGACCGCCCGCGCGTGGAGGAGATCGTCCAGGCCGCGTACGCGCCCTGGGCGGAGATCATCGGCACCCGTCCCATCCCCATGGACGACGACTACGCCGCGCTGATCGGGGCCGGGCACGTGTTCGTGACCGGCCCCGGCCCGGACGGCCTGATCGTCCTCATCCCGGAGGACGGCGTCCTGCTCGTCGACAACGTGGCCGTGGACCCGGCGCTGCACGGCACGGGCGTCGGCAAGCGCCTGCTGGCGTTCGCCGAGGCCCGCGCCCGCGGCCTCGGCCTGCCCCGCCTCCGGCTGATCACCAACGAGCGGATGACGAGCAACATCGCCCGCTACGAGCGCCTCGGCTACCGGGAGACCGGCCGCGAGGTCCTCAAGGGCCGCAACGTCGTCCACATGGCCAAACCGCTGGCCTGAGGAATCGGGCCGCGCGCGGGGAACGTTGAACCCGGCGTGACCACAGCGGAGGAACGCCTCATCGCGGACCGCGCGGGCACGCTGGAGCTCCTGGCGTCGCTGCGCCGCGACTGGGACGGCGTCGTCGAGGCGTCGGCGCAGAGCAACGCCGACGACGAGCACGACCCGGAGGGCGCCACCATCGCCTTCGAACGCGCCCGGATCGAGGCGTCCCTGACCCGCGCCCAGACCCGGCTGGCGGAGATCGAGGACGCGCTCCGCCGCCTCGCCGCCGGTGCCTACGGGACCTGCGAACGCTGCGGCGGCCCGATCGCGGAAGCGCGCCTGGAGGCCCGCCCCACGGCCCGCACCTGCGTCACCTGCCCCTGACCGGAGCGCGGCGGGCCAGCTCGGCCGGTCGGGCTAGCTAGCTCGGCCAGTTGGGCTTGCGCTTGTCGTTGAACGCGGCGATGCCCTCGCGGCGGTCGGCGGAGAACGCGACCGTCCGCCACGCGTTGTCCTCCAGGTCCAGGCCCGCCTCCAGGGAGACGCCGGCGCCGAGCCGCAGGGCGCGCTTGGCGGCCCGGACCGCGGTCGGGGAGTTCTGCGCGATCACCTGGGCGATGCCGAGGGCCTCCTCGCGGGCCGTCCCGGCGGGCACCTTCCGGTCGGCGAGGCCGTATTCGAGGGCCTCCTCGATGCCGAGGCGGCGGCCCGTGAACACCAGGTCGGCGGCCTTGCCGGGGCCGAGCTTCCGCAGCGCCAGCTGCGTCCCGCCGCCGCCCGGGACGAGGCCGACGCCCACCTCCGGCAGCCCGAACACCGCCGACTCGTCCGCCACGACCAGGTCGGCGGACAGCGCGAACTCGCAGCCGCCGCCCAGCGCGTACCCGTGCACCGCCGCGACCACCGGCTGCGGCAGGTTCAGGACGCCGCCGAACGCGGCGCGGAACACCGGCCGCTGCGCGAGGATCTCCTCGTCGCTCATCGCGTTGCGTTCCTTCAGGTCCGCGCCCACGCAGAACGCCTTCTCGCCCGCCGCGCTCAGCACCACGGCGCGGGCGGACGCGTCCGCCGCGACCTCCGCGCACACCGCGGCCAGCCGCCGCGCCATCGCGGTCGACAGGGCGTTGAGGGCCTCGGGCCGGTCCAGCACGATCTCCGCGACGTGGCCGTCGCGCCGCAGCGTCACACCATCCATGCCGAGAACCCTATTCTCACCCGTCCCGCCGCGCCCGCCCGCCCCACCCTCCTGGGACGGGTCCGGGTGGTGGGCGGGGGAGAGCGGTGGCCGGTGAGGTTGGATGGAAGCGTGAGCGATTCCGCGTATGGGGACCTTGACCGTCCGCCGCTGCACGAGGCGGCCCTGCAGCGCGCCCTCGTCCAGGAGGGCGGGCTGTGGCGGGAGGTGAGCGTCGTGCCGGAGACGGGGTCGACCAACGCCGACCTCGCCGCCCGCGCCCGCGAAGGGGCGCCGGAGGGGACCGTGCTGGTGACCGAGCTGCAGACGGCGGGACGCGGCCGGCTCGGCCGGCCGTGGACGGCGCCGCCGCGCTCCGGGCTGATGTTCTCGATGCTGCTGCGGCCGGCCGTGCCGGTGCCGCTGCTCGGCTGGCTGCCGCTGCTGACCGGCGTCGCGGTCGCCACCGCGATCCGCCGGATGACCGCGTTCGCCGAGTCCGGGGAGCGGTTCTTCGGCGGCGCCGACGGCGACGTCACCGTGGACGCCCGGCTGAAATGGCCCAACGACCTGCTGGTCGGGGACCGCAAGCTCGCCGGGATCCTCGCCGAGAAGGTCGACGACGCGCTGATCGTGGGCGTCGGCCTCAACGTGGGGCTGCGCACGGAGGAGCTGCCCGTGCCGACCGCGACGTCCCTGGCGATCGAGGGCGCGCCGCTCACCGACCGGGCGCCGCTGCTGCGCGCCATCCTGCGCGAGATGCGGACCTGGTACGGCGAGTGGACGATGCTCGGCGGCGACCCGGAGACCAGCGGGCTCCGCACCGCCTACAAGGACCTGTGCGCGACGCTCGGCCGCCGCGTCCGGGTGGAGCTGCCGGCGGACGAGACGCTGGAGGGCACCGCGCGGGACGTCGACGGGTCGGGGCGCCTCGTCGTCGAGGGCCCGCGCGGCGACGTCGCCGTGAACGCGGGCGACGTGATCCACGTCCGCGGTCGGTGAAGGGTGCACGACACGTGAACACCGCAGGTGGGTGCGCTGCGTCACGTCGGATCTGCAACGATATGGGATGGTACCGATCCACGACGCCGGCGGCGGGGTTCCGCCCGCCGGCGGACTGAGGGGCGGATGATGGCGCGCGGACTGCCGGATCCCAGGGAGATCGAGGAGCTGCTCCTCGGCGGCGAGCTCCGCTACACGCGCGTCGACGCGGTCCGGCTGTCGGGGGTGTCGCGGGAGTTCACCGGGCGGCTGTGGCGGGCGTTCGGGTACCCGTCGATGGCGGACGACGCGGTCGCCTACACCGAGGGCGACGTGGCGGCGCTGTGCCGGATCCGGCGGCTCATGGAAGAGGGCGTGCTGGACGAGGATGGCGTGATCCGGCTCATCCGGGCGTTCGGGCAGACGATGACGCGGCTGGCGGAGTGGCAGGTCAGCCTGATGAAGGAGATGGTCTCCCCGGATCCGAACGAGGCCCCGTCCGCCGAGGCGGTCGGCACGATCATGGAGATCGCCGACAAGCACATCGGGGAGTTCGAGCCGCTGGTGGTGCACGCGTGGCGGCGGCAGCTCGCCGCGGCCGGGACGCGGGCGATCGCGGCGGCGGCGACCCGGGAGGACGGGGAGCCGGCGGGCCGCCCGCTGACCACCGTCGGGTTCGCGGACATGGTGTCGTTCACGCAGGTCAGCCGGGAGCTGGAGGAGATCGAGCTGGCCCGGGTGGTGGAGTGGTTCGAGGAGACCGCCGCCGACATCATCGCCGCGTCCGGCGGCCGGCTGGTGAAGACGCTGGGCGACGAGGTGCTGTTCAGCACGGAGTCGCCGACGGTCGGCGCGGAGATCGCGCTGACGATCGCGGCGGCGATCCAGGACGAGACGGAGGTGCCGGACGTGCGGGTCGGGGTGGCGCACGGGCCGGTGCTGCCGCTGATGGGCGACGTGTTCGGCACGACGGTGAACCTGGCGGCGCGGCTGACGGCGCTGGCCCGGCCGGGGTCGGTGGTGATCGACAGCGAGCTGGCGGCGCGGCTGGAGAAGGAGCCGGCGTACCGGATCACCCGGATCGTCCGGCGGCCCGTCCAGGGGCTCGGGATCGTGCAGCCGTTCGTGCTGCGGCGCGCGGCGCGGCCCGAGGACGGCCCGCCGGGCGACGGCGGCCGGTAGGGCGCCTCACACCGGCTTGCTGATCTCCTCGCCGGGCGCGTCGGTGAGGCGCTGCAGGTAGTTCTGCTCGCCGAGGGCCTGGACGAGGCTGAGCTCGGTCTCCAGGTAGTCGATGTGGTATTCCTCGTCGGCGAGGATCTCCTCGAAGATCCGCGCGGAGGTGACGTCGCCGCGCGAGCGCATCAGTTCGATGCCGGGACGCAGCCGGGCGACGGCCTCCATCTCGATCTCCAGGTCCGCCTTGAGCTGCTCGACGATGGTCTGGCCGATCCGCAGGGTGCCGAGCTTCTGGTAGTTCGGCAGGCCCTCGAGGAACAGGATCCGGTCGGTGAGCCGCTCGGCGTGCCGCATCTCGTCGATCGACTCGTCGCGGGTGTGCTTCGCGATCCGGGTGAAGCCCCAGTTCTCCTGCATCTTGGAGTGCAGGAAGTACTGGTTGATCGCCGTCAGTTCCGCGGTGAGCTGGTCGTTCAGCAGCGCGATGATGTCCTTGTCGCCTTCCATGGGCCTCATGCTCGCACAGGGGGCGGCGGTGATTCGCGCAGCGGCGCGCGCCCGGCGCGAGACGGCGGGCCCGTGGGGCGGTGGTTCAGGCGGCGGTGGTTCAGGCGGCGGTGGGCGGCGCCGCTCCCGTCTCGGTTCCGGTGACGGGCGCCGGCGGGACGATCGGGTCCGCGGCGGCGGGAGCGGCGGGGGCGGCCGGGCCGCCGGGGACGGCGGCGAGGGGCGCCGGGCCCCCGGTGAGGGCGTCGGCGAGCTCGCTGGCGGTCCGGTACTCGCTGACCATGGCGTGCAGCCGCTTGGTGCAGGAGCCGCAGCCGGGCTTGAAGCCGCAGGCCGCCTTGACCTCCTTGGCCGTGCCGCACCTGCCGCCCGACAGGCAGCCGTGAACGTCGTCCTCCGTGATCGCGTTGCAGATGCAGACGTACATCCGGTGGGGGACCTTCCATGCGACTACCCGGTACCAACGCGCCTGACCTGTGCCTTTAGGGCACCCTTATGAAGGTTAGGCTCCCCTAAGGTAACCCATGGGTGTCCGTTCTGGCCAGTGGCCTCCCAATCGGTGTGATTCAACCCTCACGGGGAAGGGCTTCCGTCGGTACGACGGGAGGGCGGGAACAGTGGCACAGGTGTGGCCGGGCGATGCATACCCCCTCGGAGCCCGGTTCGACGGCGCGGGCACGAACTTCGCCGTCTTCTCCGAGGCGGCCGAACGAGTCGAGCTCTGCCTGTTCGACGGGCCGGCGGGCGACGGCGAGGAGACGAGGCTGGCACTACCGGAGGTCGACGCGTTCGTATGGCACGGGTACCTGCCGGGGGTGATGCCGGGCCGCCGCTACGGGTTCCGGGTGTACGGCCCGTACGACCCGTCGCGCGGCCACCGGTGCAACCCGGCGAAGCTGCTGCTCGACCCGTACGCGCAGGCGATCGAGGGGCGGATCGACTGGGACGAGTCGTGCTTCGGCTACCGGTTCGGCGACCCGTGGTCGCGCAACGACCTGGACTCGGCCGGGCACACGATGCGCTCGGTGGTCGTCAGCCCGTACTTCGACTGGGGCGACGACCGGCCGCCGCGGATCCCGTACCACGAGACGGTGATCTACGAGGCGCACGTCAAGGGCCTCACCGCCCGGCATCCGGACATCCCGCCGGCGCTGCGCGGCACCTACGCGGCGCTCGCCCACCCGGTGATCATCGATCATCTGAGGTCGATCGGCGTCACGGCGGTGGAGCTGATGCCGGTGCACCAGTTCGTCCACGACGACGCGCTGATCCGGCGGGGCCTGCGCAACTACTGGGGCTACAACACCATCGGCTTCTTCGCGCCGCACGGCGAGTACTCCTCGTCGGGGGAGCGCGGGGAGCAGGTGCTGGAGTTCAAGGCGATGGTGAAGGCGCTGCACGAGGCGGGCATCGAGGTGATCCTCGACGTGGTGTACAACCACACCGCCGAGGGCAACCACCTCGGGCCGACGCTGTCGTTCCGGGGCATCGACAACGCGCAGTACTACCGGCTGGCCGACGGCGACCAGCGCTACTACATGGACACCACGGGCACCGGGAACAGCCTGCTGATGCGCAGCCCGCACGTCCTGCAGCTGATCATGGACTCGCTGCGGTTCTGGGTGACGGAGATGCACGTCGACGGGTTCCGGTTCGACCTGGCCGCGACGCTGGCCCGCGAGCTGCACGAGGTGGACCGGCTGTCGGCGTTCTTCGACCTCGTCCAGCAGGACCCGGTGGTGTCGCAGGTCAAGCTGATCGCCGAGCCGTGGGACGTGGGGGAGGGCGGCTACCAGGTCGGGAACTTCCCCCCGCTGTGGACGGAGTGGAACGGCAAGTACCGCGACACGGTGCGCGACTACTGGCGCGGGCAGCCGGGCGCGCTGCCGGACTTCGCGTCCCGGCTGACCGGGTCGTCGGACCTGTACGCCGACGACGGCCGCCGCCCGATCGCCTCGATCAACTTCGCGACCTGCCATGACGGGTTCACGCTGCACGACCTGGTGTCGTACGACGGCAAGCACAACGACGCCAACGGCGAGGGGAACCGGGACGGCAGCGACGACAACCGGTCGTGGAACTGCGGCCACGAGGGCCCGGTCGACGACCTCGACGTCATCACGCTGCGGGAGCGGCAGAAGCGCAACTTCCTGACCACGCTGTTCCTGTCGCAGGGCGTCCCGATGCTGCTGCACGGCGACGAGCTGGGCCGCACCCAGCAGGGCAACAACAACGCCTACTGCCAGGACACCGAGATCTCCTGGGTCGACTGGACGGGCCTCCACGAGGACACGTTCTTCGACGAGCGGGGGCCGCTGCTCGACTTCGTCCGGCGGCTGTCGAAGCTGCGGACGGAGCATCCGGTGTTCCGGCGCCGCCGCTTCTTCGTCGGGGACCGGCCGTCGACGGCGCGCGGCGCCGAGCCCGACGCGCTGCCCGACCTGGTGTGGTTCACCCCCGGCGGCGAGGAGATGGCCGGGAAGGACTGGTCCGCCGGGTTCAACAAGTCGCTGAACGTGTTCCTGAACGGGGAGGCGATCGGCGAGCCGGACCGGCGGGGCCGGCAGGTGCGCGACGACTCGTTCCTGCTGCTGTTCAGCGCGCACGACGGGGAGCTGGCGTTCGCGCTGCCGCCCGCCGCGTACGGGCAGATGTGGATCAAGGTGCTGGACACCGCGGACCCGCTGCTCGCCGAGGAGGAGTCGCCGGTCGTGAAGGCCGGGGAGTCCGTGAAGGTCGCCGCCCGCTCCGTGCAGGTGCTACGCCGTGTCTGACACGCCCCCTCCCCCCGAGCACGACGACCCCCCGTCCGGCACCTACAGGCTCCAGCTCCGCGGCACGCCCGACGACCATTTCGGGTTCGCCGAGGCGGCCGCGCTGGCGCCGTACCTGTCGGCCCTCGGCGTGTCGCATGTGTACCTGTCGCCGATCCTGCAGGCCGCGCCGGGGTCCACGCACGGCTACGACGTGGTCGACCATTCGAAGCTGTCGGACGAGCTGGGCGGCGGCGAGGCGTTCGGCGCGATGGCGGAGCGGTTCCGCGCGCACGGGCTGCGGGTGCTGGCCGACCTCGTCCCCAACCACATGGCCGTCCCGGTCCCGCCGGATCTGAACCTGCCGCTCAACGCCGTCCTGGCGCAGGGACGGTCGTCGCCGTACGCGAAATGGTTCGACGTGGACTGGGACGCGGGCGACGGGCGGATCGTGCTGCCCGGGCAGGGCGAGCCGAACTACCGCCGGTTCTTCGACATCTCCGGCCTGATCGGCCTGCGGCAGGAGGACCCGGAGGTCTTCGAGCGCACGCACGCGCTGCTGCTCGGCCTGGTCGGGCAGGGGCTGGTGGACGGCCTGCGCGTCGACCATCCGGACGGCCTGGCCGACCCGCGCGCCTACCTGCGCCGCCTCGCGGACGCCGCGCCGGGCCGGTGGCTGCTCGTCGAGAAGATCACCGAGGGGGCGGAGCGGCTGCCCGCGGACTGGCCGTGCGCGGGCACGACCGGCTACGACTCGCTCGGGATGATCGGCGGCCTGTTCGTCGACCCGGCCGGCGAGAAGCCGCTCACGGACCTCTACACGGCGCTGGCGGGCGGCCCCGCATCGTTCGAGGAGGTCGAGCACGACGCGCGCCTGTACGCCGCGACGCACGGCATGAAGCCGGAGATGGACCGGCTGAAGCGCGTCCTGGGCCGCGTTGTGGGCAAACGGGACGCGGGCCTAGAGCAGGCATTGCAGGCGCTGCTCGTGGCGATGCCCGTCTACCGCGCCTACGTCGTGTCGGGTGAGGACGCGCCGCCGCAGGCTGTGGACGTCCTCAACGAGGCCGCGCAGAGAGCGCGCGGGCACCTGCCCGAGAATCTGCACCCGGCCCTGGACACGGTTGTGGACATGGCACTCGGACGAGGTGAGAACCCCGATCCCGAGTTCATCGTGCGGTTCCAGCAGACGGCCGCGCCGCTGGCGGCGAAAGGCGTAGAGGACACCGCCTTCTACCGCTGGAACCGTATGGCCGCCCTCAACGAGGTGGGCGGCGACCCAGGACGCTTCTCCGTCAGCCCCGTCGACTTCCACACGCACTGCATCCGGCTCGCGCGGGACTGGCCGTCCACGATGACGACGCTGTCCACGCACGACACCAAACGCCAGGAGGACGTGCGCGCGCGCCTGGCCGTCCTGTCCGAACTGCCGGAGGAGTGGGCCGGCGCGGTGCACCGGTGGCGCTCCTGGTGGGGACCGGCCGAATCGCCGATGGAACCCGACCTGGAGTACCTGCTCTGGCAGACGCTCGCCGGCGCATGGCCGATCACTCCCGACCGCCTGCAGGAGTTCCTCGTCAAGGCGATGCGCGAGGCCAAGACCCGGACGTCGTGGGCGGAGCCGGACACCGCCTACGAGAACGCGGCCCTCGGGTACGCGCGGCGCGTCCTGGAGGACCCCGACCTCGTCACCGACCTGACCGCGTTCGTGGCGCGGCTCGACCCGTACGCGCGGGTGAACGGGCTCGGGCAGAAGCTCGTCCAGCTGGCGATGCCGGGCGTCCCCGACATCTACCAGGGCTGCGAGCTGACCGGCCTGGCCCTCGTCGACCCCGACAACCGGCGGCCGGTGGACTACGGGCGCCGCCGCGAGCGGCTGCACCGGCTCGACACCGGCCGCCCGCCCAAGGACGTCGACGACGAGAAGCTCCTGGTCACCGCGCGGACGCTGCGGCTGCGCCGGACCCACCCGCAATGGTTCGGGCCGTCGGCGGCGCACGAGCCGGTCGCGGCGGCGGGTCCCGCCGCCGACCACGTCGTCGCGTTCCGGCGGGGCGGCGCGGTCGCGCTCGCCACCCGGCTGCCCGCCGGGCTGGAGCGCCGCGGCGGCTGGGCCGGCACGGAGGTGGACGTCGGCCGGCAGGGCTGGCGGGACGTCCTCACCGGCGCCACCCACTGGGGCCCGCGCCTCGACGCCGCCGAGGTGTTCGCGCATCTGCCCGTCGCGCTGATCGTCCCCCGGGAGATCGACAGGTGAACGAGCGGTTCGAGGTCTGGGCCCCCGAGGCCCGGCGCGTCGATGTGGTCGTCGCCGGGGAACGCCGCCCGATGGCGCGGGCGGAAGGGCGTTCCGGCTGGTGGACGGCCGACGTGCCGGGCGCCGGGCACGGGACCGACTACGGGTTCGCGCTGGACGGCGCCGCCGCCCCCCTGCCCGACCCGCGCTCGCCGTGGCAGCCGTCCGGCGTCCACGGCCTCAGCCGCGTCTACGAGCACGATCGGTTCGCATGGACGGACGCGCAATGGCGCGGACGCCCCCTCGCCGGCAGCGTCCTGTACGAGATGCACGTCGGCACGTTCACGCCGGAAGGGACGTTCGACGCCGCGATCGAACGTCTCGACCATCTCGTCGCGCTCGGAATCGACGCCGTCGAACTCCTGCCCGTCGCGTCCTTTCCGGGCCATCACGGATGGGGATACGACGGCGCTCTCCTATGGGCGCCCCACGAACCCTATGGCGGCCCCGACGCGCTGAAGCGTTTCGTGGACGCCGCCCACGCGCGCGGTCTCGCGGTCATTCTGGACGTCGTCTACAACCATCTCGGGCCCGACGGAAACCATCTCGGCGACTACGGTCCCTATTTCACCAGCGCCCACAGCACGCCTTGGGGCGACGCGGTCAACTACGACCAGGAAGGCTCGGACGAGGTCCGTGCCTTCGCCAAAGACAACGCGTTGATGTGGCTGCGCGACTATCACTTCGACGGGCTGCGCCTGGACGCCGTCCACGCCATCACCGACCACAGCGCCGTCCACATACTGGAAGAGATGGCGCAGGCCGTGTCGGCCCTGTCGGCGCACTTGGGACGGCATCTGTTCCTCATAGCGGAATCCGACCTGAACGATCCGCGCCTCGTCACGTCGAGGGAGGCCGGCGGGTACGGTCTCGACGCGCAGTGGAGCGACGACTTCCACCACTGCCTGCACGCCGCGCTGACCGGTGAACGGCAGGGCTATTACTGCGACTTCGGTTCCATGGAAACCCTCAAGAAAGCATTGACGAGGGTGTTCGTCCACGACGGGACGATGTCGACGTACCGGGGGCACAGGCACGGCCGTCCCGTCGACGTGGAAAAGCTGCCCGCCCACCGGTTCCTCGGTTTCTTGCAGAACCACGACCAGGTCGGGAACAGGGGGGCAGGGGACCGTATAGGCGCCGTTCTGGCCGGGGCCGGACTCTCCCCTGGACTGCTCAAGGTCGGCGCGGCGCTGCTCATCCTGGCGCCGTTCACGCCCATGCTCTTCATGGGCGAGGAATGGGGCGCGGCCACGCCCTGGTGCTACTTCACCGACCACCAGGACCCCGACCTGGCGCGGGCCGTGAGCGAGGGGCGGCGCAGGGAGTTCTCCCGGCACGGCTGGACGGGCGAGGTTCCCGATCCACAGGCTGTGGATACTTTCCAGCGGTCCGTCCTCGACTGGGACGAGCCCGCCGCGGAACCGCACGCGGGCCTGCTGGACTGGCACCGGTCCCTGATCGCGCTGCGCCGCGCCCGGCCGGAGCTGAACGACCCGCGTCTGACCGCCGCGTCCGTCGAGACCGGCGACGGCGACGCCGCGACCGGCCGCTGGCTGACCATGCGGCGCGGCGGCGTGCTCGTGGCGGCGAACCTCGGCGGCGGGACCGTCCGGCTGCCGGTCGCCGGGGGCGGGGACCGCCTGCTGCTCGCGTCAGATCCGGCAATCCACATGGAAACCGGCGTCAACGGCGATTCCAAAACCCCGTTCGTGACCCTCCCCGGCGCGTCGGCCGCCGTCATCGGATGACCGTTCGCGGCAGCGCGCCGACCGCCCGGCGGGCGAGGGCCCGATGCGCGATGTCCGCCTAGCTCCCGGTACCGCCCGGAAGATGGGTGTTCGAGGATGTACTACGAGTGGCAAACCGCAGGTCAAGAGCGCGGCGGCACCCGGGAAACGTTCAAGAATGGTCATACGATCGGTTCATGACCTCAGTACTGCTCGCCGAGGACGACACGTCCATCTCCGAGCCTCTCGCCCGCGCGCTGCGTCGCGAGGGGTACACCGTCGAAGTCAGCCCGGACGGTCCGCAGGCGCTCGAGCGGGCGCTCGGGGGCGGCGTGGACCTCATTGTTCTCGACCTGGGCCTGCCCGAGCTGGACGGCCTGGAGGTGGCCCGCCGGGTCCGTGCCGAGGGGCATGGAGTGCCCATCCTGATCCTGACCGCCCGGGCCGACGAGGTCGACACCGTCGTCGGTCTCGACGCGGGCGCCGACGACTACGTCACCAAGCCGTTCCGCCTGGCCGAGCTGCTGGCCCGGGTCCGCGCGCTGCTGCGCCGCGGCAGCACCGAGACCCCGATCGTCCAGGGGGTGCGGATCGACGCCGAGTCGCGCCGCGCCTGGATGGGCGACCAGGAACTGCAGCTCACCACCAAGGAGTTCGACCTGCTGCGCGTCCTGGTCCGGGACGCGGGCAAGGTCGTGACCCGCGAACAGATCATGCGCGAGGTGTGGGACACCAACTGGTGGGGTTCCACGAAGACCCTCGACATGCACATCTCCTGGCTGCGCCGCAAGCTCGGCGACGACGCCGGCAGCCCCCGCTACATCACCACGGTGCGGGGCGTCGGCTTCCGGTTCGAGCGCGGCGACTGACAGGCCCTCAACCGGCCGCCATGGCCGCGCGGTCAGCCCCCGGGCCTTCCCGAGAGGCCCGGGGCGCCCCGCCCGGGCGTGGCCCCACCATAAGGAGCCCAGATGAGGCGCCGACTCCTCCTGTCGACGCTCGCGGTGGCGGTGGTCGCGATCCTGTTGCTCGGCATACCCCTCGCCTACGCCGCCCACAAGCTCATCTACGAGGAGGCCGGGCAGTCCCTCGACCGGGAGGCGTCCGCCATCGCCGGCGGCGTCGCCTACACCCTCGAATCGCGCCAGCCCGTCACCGGCGCCGCGATCGCGCGGGAGTACCCGGGCCGGCACATCGCGGTGACCCTGCCGGGCGGCGCCGCCGTCGAGGCGGGTCCCCGCCCCCGGCCGGGCGCGCGGCAGCTCACCGCCACCGCGTCCGGGCAGGGCGTGCGGGTCCGGCTGTCGCGCCCCGCCTCCCAGCTGAAGGACCAGGAACTGCGGCTGCTGCTGTTCATCGGCAGCCTCGCGCTGCTCGGCGTCGCCGTCACCGTCGGCCTCGCGATGGTCCAGGCCCGCAAGCTGACCCTGCCGCTGCGCGACCTCGCCGAGACCGCCGACCGGCTCGGCACCGGCAACGCCCGGCCCCGCCGCCGCCGCTACGGCATCCCGGAGGTCGACCGGGTCGCCGAGGTACTGGACCGCAGCGCCGTCCGCATCGCCGACCTGCTCGCGGCGAGCCGCGAGTTCGCCTCCGACGCCTCCCACCAGCTGCGCACCCCGCTGACCGCGCTGTCGATGCGGCTGGAGGAGATGATCGAGGCGGCCGACTACCCCGACGTCGTCCGGGAGGAGGGCGCCGCGGCCGTCGCGCAGACCGAGCGGCTCGTCGCCGTCGTCGAGCAGCTGCTCGCCCGCGCCCGGCACGACCGCACCGGCGGCGCCGTCGCGTCCCCGATCGACGACATCATCCGCCAGCAGGTGGAGGAGTGGCGGCCGATCTTCCGGCGGGACGGCCGGGACGTGCGGATCGTCGGCGAGCAGGGACTGGTCGGCATGACCAACCCGGAGGGGCTGTCGCAGATCGTCGCGACGCTGCTGGACAACTCGCTGATGCACGGCGCCGGGACCGTCACCATCCACACCAAGCCGGGCGCCAGCTCGGTGGTGGTGGAGGTCGGCGACGAGGGCGCCGGGATCCCGCCGGAGCTGGAGCCGCGGATCTTCGAGCGGAGCGTCAGCGGCGGCCGCGGCACCGGCCTCGGCCTCTACCTGGCCCGCTCGCTGGCCGTGGTGGACGGCGGGCGGCTGGAGCTCATCCAGTCGCGTCCGGCGGTGTTCGGGGTGTTCCTGCGCGAGGCGGCGGAGGCCCGGCTGGCCGGTGAACGCGTCGTCCTGGGGCCCGCCTAGAGGGGCCGCGCCGGGGCCTGCCGGACGGACCGCGCCGGGGCGGCCCGGGAGCGTGCGAGGTCAGGAGGAGCGTGCGAGGTCAGGAGAACTGGGCGTAGTCGCCGGCGGCGTCCTGGTCGAGCGGGTGCCCGAGCCGCCCGGACGGGGCGGCCCCGCCGTTCATGGCGCGCGGGCTGGTCGCGGCGTGCACGCCGGGGCCCTCCGGCAGGCCGGACGCCGGGTCGACCGGCGGGGCGCTCGCGGGCAGGAACACCCACTTCTTGTACGACCAGAACCGGAACAGCGTGGCGACGCCGGTGCCGATCACCAGCGAGATGTTGTACGGGATCGGGCCCGTCAGCCCCAGCACGTAGTGCGTGAACCCGATGAACATCTCGGTGATCACCAGCCCGACGCCGTTCAGCGCGAAGAACAGCACGTACTCGCGGCCGAGCCCGGTCCGGTCGCGGTGCCGGAACGTCCAGTACCGGTTGGCGAGGTAGGCGAACGTCGTCGCGACGATCGTGGCGACGCCGTTGGAGGTCAGCGGGCCCATGCCGAGGCCGCTGTTCATCCCGTTGCCGATGCCGACCGTGATCACGAAGGCGATCGCGCCCACGCTGCCGAACTGGGCGAGCTCGCGCAGCAGGTGCGCGAAACGCCGGTTGAGAGTGGCGATCAGGTTCACGAAGGGAACCGTCCTTCCGGACCTCGGCTGGTGGAACCGCGGCCGTTGGCGCGGCTGCTGCTGCGGGGGCACAACGAGAATAGACGCCCCCGGCCCCCGCGACGTCGGAACATGAACGTACTGCGTTCTCCTCGCGTTCCCTGCCCTGGGCCCGGAGGCCCACACCCCGTCCGACGCCCGGAACAGGTGAATTGTTCGGGTCCATCGGCCGATAGCCTTCTGACGTGAGCAATCCACCTCAGACACCCGTCGTGGGCATGGCGGGCGGCGGGCAGCTGGCCCGGATGACCCAGCAGGCCGCGATCGCCCTCGGCGTGCCGCTGCGCGTCCTCGCCGGGGCGCCGGGCGAGTCGGCGGCGAAGGTCGTCGCGGACGTCCGGGTCGGCGACGACCGCGCCCTCGACGACCTGATGGCGTTCGCCAAGGGGTGCGACGTGGTGACCTTCGACCACGAGCACGTCCCCGGCCCGCACATCCGCGAGGTCGAGGCGTCCGGGGTGCCGTGCCGGCCGGGCGCGGCGGCCCTCGCGCATGCCCAGGACAAGCTGGTCATGCGGGACCGGCTGACGGAGTTCGGCGCGCCCTGCCCCGCCTACGCGCCCCTGCCGTCCGCCGACCCGATGCCCGCGCTGGAGGCGTTCGGGCGGGAGCACGGCTGGCCGGTGGTCCTGAAGGCGACCCGCGGCGGCTACGACGGCAAGGGCGTGTGGGTCGCCGACAACCTCGGCGTCGAGACCGTCGAGCTGGTCGGGCGGCTGGTCGCCGAGGGCGTCGACCTGATGGTCGAACAGCACGTTCCGTTCCGGCGGGAGCTGGCGGCGCTCGTCGCCCGCTCCCCGTACGGGCAGGGCGCCGCGTACCCGATCGTGGAGACCGTCCAGAAGGACGGCATCTGCGTCGAGGTGATCTCCCCGGCGCCCGGACTGTCCGGCGAGCTGGCCGCCGAGGCGCAGAGCCTCGCGCTCCGGATCGCCGACGAGCTCGGCGTCACGGGGCTGCTCGCGGTGGAGCTGTTCGAGACCGAGCCGCCGAGGACCGGGCGGCAGGGCAGCGGCCGCGGGCTGCTCGTGAACGAGCTGGCGATGCGCCCGCACAACTCCGGGCACTGGACGATCGAGGGCGCCCGCACGTCCCAGTTCGAGCAGCACCTGCGGGCCGTGCTGGACCTGCCGCTCGGCTCCACCGAGCCCACCGCCCGCTACACGGTGATGGCGAACGTCCTCGGCGGCGACGACCCGGACGTCTACTCCCGCTACTTCCACGTGATGGCGCACGACCCGGGCGTCAAGGTCCACATGTACGGCAAGGAGTCCCGGCCCGGCCGCAAGATCGGGCATGTGACGGTGCTCGGCGACGACCTGGCCGACCTGCGGGAACGCGCCCGGCACGCGGCCGACTACCTGCGGTGGGGCAAGGCGATGGGGGAGCACGCATGAGCGGCCCGGTGGTGGGCGTGGTGATGGGCAGCGACTCCGACTGGCCGGTCATGAAGGCCGCGGGGGAGGCCCTGGAGGAGTTCGGGGTCCCCTACGAGGCCGACGTCGTGTCCGCGCACCGGATGCCGCACGACATGATCGCCTACGGCGAGCAGGCCGCCGGGCGGGGCCTCCGCGCGATCATCGCGGGCGCCGGCGGCGCCGCGCACCTGCCCGGAATGCTCGCGTCGGTGACGCCGCTGCCGGTGATCGGCGTGCCCGTCCCGCTGAAGTACCTCGACGGCATGGACTCGCTGCTGTCGATCGTGCAGATGCCCGCCGGGGTCCCGGTCGCGACGGTCGCGGTCGGCGCCGCCCGCAACGCCGGGCTGCTGGCCGTGCGCATCCTCGCCGCGTCCGACGAGGGTCTCCAGGCGAAGATGAAGGACTTTCAGCAGTCGCTGTACGACCAGGCCAAGGCGAAGGGCGAACGGCTCCGAGAGAGCCTCTGAGCCGCCTGCCGGGCTCGCGGCTCAGTGCCGGCGGCCCGTGGGCTCAGTGCCGGCGGCCCGTGGGCTCAGTGGCGGCGGCTCCACTCCACGGCGGGGCAGCGGTCCATGACGACGTCGAGCCCGGCGTCCTTCGCGCGCCGGGCCGCCGCCTCGTCGATCACGTCCAGCGGCATCCACACGGCCTTCGCGCCCGCCGCGATCGCCTCGTCCACGACAGCGCCCGCGTGCTCGGCGCGCCGGTAGACGCCCACGACGTCCACCTCGGAGGCGTCCGGCACGTCCGCGAGGCTCGCGTAGCCCTGCTCGCCCAGCACCGCGTTCCCCGACGGATGCACCGGGATGATCCGCTTCCCGCGCCGCTGCAGCAGCCGCGCCTGGTTGAAGACCTCCCGGGCCGGATTGTCGCCGAGGCCCACGAACGCCCACGTCCGGGACTCGCTGAGCAGCCGGCTGATCACGTCCGGGTCGGCGTAGACATCACCCATGTCCGGCACAACACCCCCGGCTCCTCGATCGTTCCCGGTCAGGGGCGGCCGAGGGCCCGGTAGTTCCAGCCGGCGGCGCGCCAGCGCTCCGGGTCCAGGGCGTTGCGACCGTCCACGATGTTGCGCTCCGCCACCGTCGCGGACAGGTCCGCCGGGTCCATGTCGCGGAACTCCCGCCATTCCGTCAGCAGCAGGACGACGTGCGCGCCCCTGACCGCGCCCAGCGCCGATGACGCGAAGTCCAGGGACGGCTGGGCGCGGCGGGCGTTCTCCATCGCGCGCGGGTCGTACACCGTCACCCGGCCGCCCTGCGCGCGGATGGTCGCGGCGACGTCCAGCGCGGGCGAGTCGCGGACGTCGTCGGAGTCCGGCTTGAACGCCGCGCCGAGCACCCCGACCGTCCGGTCGGCGAACGAGCCGCCGAGCAGCTGCCGGGCGAGATCCACCATCCGGATCCGGCGCCGGATGTTGATCTCGTCGACCTCGCGCAGGAACGTCAGTGCCTGGTCGGCGCCCAGCTCGCCGGCGCGCGCCATGAACGCGCGGATGTCCTTCGGCAGGCAGCCGCCGCCGAACCCGAGCCCGGGGCCGAGGAACCGGCCGCCGATCCGGTCGTCGTGCGACAGCGCCTCCGACAGCTTCGTCACGTCCGCGTGCGCGGCCTCGCAGACCTCCGCCATCGCGTTGATGAACGAGATCTTGGTGGCCAGGAACGCGTTCGCCGACACCTTGACCAGCTCCGCGGTCGGGTAGTCGGCGGTGATGAACGGCGTGCCGGCGGCGATCATCGTCCGGTAGATCTCGCGCAGCACCTTCTCGGCGTGCTCGGCGGCGCCCTGCTCGCCGGGCAGCCCGGCGACGATCCGGTCCGGGTGCAGGGTGTCCTCGACGGCGAACCCCTCGCGCAGGAACTCGGGGTTCCACGCGAGGACGGCGTCGCCGCCCACCGGCGCGTCCCTCGCGACCGTCTCGGCCAGCCGCGCCGCCGTCCCGACCGGCACGGTGGACTTGCCGACGATCAGGCAGGGCCGGTGCAGCAGGGGCGCGAGCGCGCCGATCGCCGCGTCCACGTAGGTGAGGTCGGCGGCGTACTCGCCCGGTTTCTGCGGGGTCCCGACGCACAGGAAGTGGACGTCGCCGAACTCGGCGGCCTCCTCGTAGGACGTCGTGAACCGCAGCCGCCCGTTCGCCAGGCCGCGGCGCAGCACCGGTTCGAGCCCGGGTTCGTAGAACGGCAGGTCGCCGGCCGCGAGCCGGGCGATCTTGTCCTTGTCGGCGTCCAGGCCGAGGACCTCGAAGCCCAGGTCGGCCATGCAGGCCGCGTGGGTGGCGCCGAGGTAACCGGTTCCGATGACCGTCAGCCGCTGGGTCAAGGCGGGCTCCTTCCGGTTCGCTGCCGCCGTCGTACGCCCTAGTGAACCTTCCCCGAAGAGCTGCCCGGTACCGGCGGCGGCGCAGCGGAGTCTACTGGCCGGTAGCATCGTCGGCATGAGCCATGACTTTCCCGCGTACGCGCCGTCGGAGGAGCAGGAGCTGCTGCGGGCGACGGTGCGTGAGCTGGCGGATGCCAAGATCGC
Organism: Actinomadura sp. NPDC048394; assembly: GCF_040651755.1. Taxonomy (NCBI): domain Bacteria; kingdom Bacillati; phylum Actinomycetota; class Actinomycetes; order Streptosporangiales; family Thermomonosporaceae; genus Actinomadura; species Actinomadura sp. NPDC048394. The sequence goes on from NZ_JBEZJL010000066.1 coordinate 56,910, forward strand.
TCCGTTCGCGGCGGAGGTGGACGAGGACGCCCGGTTCCCGCAGGAGGCGCTGGACGCGCTGGTCGCCAATGATCTGCACGCGGTGCACGTGCCCGAGTCTTATGGGGGTGCGGGTGCGGACGCGCTGGCGACGGTGATCGTGATCGAGGAGGTCGCGCGGGCGTGCGCGTCGTCCTCGCTGATCCCGGCGGTGAACAAGCTCGGCACGGTACCGGTGCTGCTGTCGGGCTCCGAAGAGCTGAAGCGCAAGTACCTGGGGCCGGTGGCGCGGGGCGAGGCGATGTTCTCCTACGCCCTGTCGGAGGCCGATGCGGGGTCGGACGCGGGTGGGATGAAGACCCGTGCGGTGCGTGACGGGGACGCCTGGGTGCTCAACGGCGCCAAGATGTGGATCACCAACGCGGGCGTGTCGGAGTACTACACCGTCATGGCGGTCACCGACCCCTCCGCCGGCGCCCGGGGGATCTCGGCTTTTGTGGTGGAGAAGTCCGATCCGGGGGTGTCGTTCGGGCCCAAGGAGCGCAAGCTGGGCATCAAGGGGTCGCCGACCCGGCAGGTGATCTTGGAGGACGTGCGGATCCCGGGCGACCGGATCATCGGCGCCGAGGGCACCGGGCTCAAGACCGCGCTGGCCACGCTGGACCACACCCGGATCACCATCGCCGCGCAGGCTTTGGGGATCGCGCAGGGCGCGCTGGATTTCGCGCTGGGCTATGTGAAGGAGCGCCGGCAGTTCGGTAAGCCGATCTCTGATTTCCAGGGTGTGCAGTTCATGCTGGCGGACATGGCGATGCGGCTGGAGGGCGCGCGGCAGTTGACCTACCACGCGGCGATCAAGTCCGAGCGGGCGATGCACGGCGAGAAGATCCCGGACCTGACGTTCGTGTCGTCGGCGTGCAAGGCGCTGGCCTCGGACGTCGCGATGGACGTCACCACCGACGCGGTGCAGCTGTTGGGTGGGTACGGGTACACGCGGGAGTTCCCGGTGGAGCGGATGATGCGCGACGCCAAGATCACCCAGATCTACGAGGGCACCAACCAGATCCAGCGCATGGTCATCGCCCGCCAGCTCCTCAAGTAACCCAGAACACCCCGCGCGCCCCCGCCCCGCCGCCACCGGGACGGGGGCTACAGGCGGCGGGGGAGGTTGAAGCGGTCGACCAGGGCAGGGGTGTGGAAGGCGGTCACGGCCGCGATGGCGGAGCCGCGCAGCGTGACGACCTGGATCGCGAAGGCCTCGCCGTTCACGTACATCGCGAAGCCCGGCTGCCCGTTCGCCCGGATCGGGACGAGCCGGATCCGCTCCTTGCGGAGCCTGGCCTCCAGCAGCCGGAGGACGGCGTCGCGGCCCGCGAACCACGACGGGGTCGGCGGCATCTGCCAGACCGCGTCCTCGGTGAGCAGCCGGGCCAGCGCGGCGATGTCGGCGCGCTCGAAGGCGTCGGTGTACCGGTCGAGGAGGTCGCGGCGCTCCGGCTCGGAGGGCTCGGCGATCTCGTCGATCGCCGGGTCGAGCCGGTCCAGCCGGGCCCGGGCGCGCTGCAGCGTGCTGTGCACCGCGGTCGCGCTGATGCCGAGCGCCTCGCCGGTCTCCTCCGCCGACCAGGCCAGCACGTCCCGCAGGATCAGCACCGTCCGCTGCCGTGCGGGCAGGTGCTGCAGCGCCGCGATGAGGGCCAGCCGCAGCCCGGCGCGTCCCGCCACGATCGCCGCCGGGTCGGCCTGCTCGTCGGCGATCGGCTCCAGCCACGGGATCTCCGGGTCGTGCGGGACGATCGCGCCAGGGTCGGAGATGGGCCCGCCCAGCCCGGCCGGCAGCACCCTGCGGCCGCCGTTCCGCAGCGCGTTGAGGCAGGCGTTGGTGGCGATCCGGTAGAGCCACGTCCGCATCGACGCGCGGCCCTCGAAGTCGCCGTACGACCGCCAGGCGCGCAGGTACGTCTCCTGGACGAGGTCCTCGGCGTCCTGCACCGACCCCAGCATCCGGTAGCAGTGGGTCAGCAGTTCCCGCCGGAACGGCCCTGCCAGCCGGACGAACTCGTCGCTCGGTTGCTCGGTCATCGTCATGCCATGTTCCTCCCTTTCTTGTACAGACCCGCCGGCTCGCCGGATTCATCGGGTCGGGACCGGCCGATTCCGCCGCGCCGCGGGTCGGTACTGGCATGAACAGGAAATGGGTGCTGGGGCTCGCCTCCGCGGGCTCGGTGATGGTGGCGCTGGACGCCACCGTGGTGACGACGGCGCTGAGCCGGATCCGGCTGGATCTCGGCGCCTCCATGGAGCAGCTCGAATGGACGGTGAACGCCTACAGCCTGAGCTTCGCCGTCCTGCTGATGACCGGTGCCGTGCTGGGCGACCGGTTCGGGCGGCGGCGGCTCTTCACGGCGGGGCTGGGGCTGTTCACTCTCGCGTCGGCGGCGTGCGCGCTGGCCCCGGACGCGGGCTGGCTGATCGCGGCGCGCGTGGTGCAGGGGGCCGGCGCGGCCCTGGTGATGCCGCTGGCGATGGCGCTGCTCAGCGCCGCCTACCCGCCGCCGGACCGGCCGAAGGCGCTGGGGCTTTTCGCCGGGCTGACCGGGCTGGCGGTGGTCGGCGGCCCCGTGGTCGGCGGCGCCGTCACCCAGGGGCTCGCCTGGGAGTGGATCTTCTGGCTGAACGTGCCGATCGGGCTGGTCGTGATCCCGCTGGTGCTGCGCCGCGTCCCGGAGAGCCGCGGCGGCGGCGACGGCGTGGACGCCGGCGGGCTGCTGCTGGTGACCGGTTCCGCGCTCGGCCTGGTGTGGGGGCTGATCCGTTCGGACGCCGCCGGATGGGGGAGCGCCGAGGTCGCGGGCACGCTGGCCGCGGGCGCGGTCTGCGGCGTCGCCTTCGTCGCCTGGGAGCGGGTCGCGGCGCGGCCGATGGTGCCTCTGGGGCTGTTCCGTCTGCGCGGTTTCGCGGCGGGGAACGCCGCCGGGTTGTTCATGTACGCCTCGCTCTACGGGGCGCTGTTCTTCGCGGCGCAGTACTTCCAGACGGGGCGCGGCGACCGGCCGCTCGCCGCCGGGCTGCACCTGCTCTCCTGGACGGCCGCGGTGACGATCGTCGCGCCGGTCGCGGGCCGGATGGTGAACCGGGTCGGCGCCCGGCCGCTGGCGGCGCTGGGGCTGGCCATGCAGGCGACCGGGATGGGCTGGCTCGCGCTCGCCGCGACGCCGTCCGTGCCGTACGGGGAGCTGATCGCGCCGATGCTGATCGCGGGCGCCGGGGTCAGCATGGCGATGCCCGCCGCGCAGGCCGCCGTGCTCAACGCGGTGGAGCCGCAGCAGATCGGGAAGGCGTCCGGGGTGTTCAACACCGGGCGGCAGCTCGGCGGGGTGTTCGGCGTCGCGGTCCTCGCCCTGGCGTTCGCCAAGGCCGGCGGCTACGGCGGGCCGTCCGCCTTCACCGACGGCTTCGGCGGCGCGATCGGCGTCGGCGCCGCGCTGTCGCTGGCCGGGGCGGTCGCGGCGCTGGCGATCCCGGGCCACCAGGCGGCGCCGGCCCGGCGGCCCGCCGAGCCGGTCCTCACCACGAACCGCTGAGCGCTCCGGAGACGGGGCGGGCGGCGGCCGGGGCGGGGAGCACGAACGAAGGGCGTAAGACCAGTGAA
>NZ_JBEZJL010000067.1:0-59480 GCF_040651755.1 Actinomadura sp. NPDC048394
CGCCCCCCGCCCCCCGCCCCCCCGCCCGCCCCCCCGCGCCCCGCCCCGGCCCCCCCCCGGCGGCGTCCTGGCGCGGCACGGCCCCGGGACGGCGGCCCGCCGCGTAGGCTCGTAGCCCCGTATCCGCATGTGAGCTGCGCCTTCGCGGCGAGAGTGAGACCGAGACATGGACCGAGCCGACCAGTACGTGCTGACCCTGTCGTGCCCCGACCGGCCGGGCATCGTCGCCGCCGTCTCCGGAGTGCTCGCCGACCGCGGATGCAACATCGTGGAGAGCCAGCAGTTCGGCGACCCCGACTCCGGCACCTTCTTCATGCGGGTCCAGTTCACCGCCCGCCCCGGCACCGACGCCGACGAGCTGCGCGGCGCGTTCGCGTCCCTCGCCCCCGACCTCGCCCTCGAATGGCGGCTGCACGACCTGTCCCGGCGCCCCCGCGTGCTGATCATGGTGTCGAAGGGCGGGCACTGCCTCAACGACCTGCTCTACCGGCAGCGCTCCGGGCTCCTCGACATCGACGTCGTCGCCGTCGCGTCCAACCACCCCGACCTGCGGCCCCTCACCCAGTCGTACGGCATCGACTACCACCACCTCCCGGCCGGCCCCGGCGGCAAGGCCGCGCAGGAGGCCGAGATCCTCGCGCTCGTCGAGCACTACCGCGCCGACCTCGTCGTCCTCGCCCGCTACATGCAGATCCTCTCCGACGACTTCTGCGCCAAGCTCCCCGGCGCGATCATCAACATCCACCACTCGTTCCTGCCGAGCTTCAAGGGCGCCCGCCCCTACCACCGCGCGCACGAACGCGGCGTCAAGCTGATCGGCGCCACCGCGCACTACGTCACCGCCGACCTCGACGAGGGCCCGATCATCGAGCAGGAGGTCGCGCGCGTCGACCACACCCACAGCCCCGAGGAGCTGGTGGCGGTCGGCCGCGACGTCGAATGCCTCGCGCTCGCCCGCGCCGTCCGCTGGCACGCCGAGCACCGCGTCCTGCTCAACGGGGACCGCACCGTCGTCTTCCGCTGACCGTTCGCGCAGGTGAAAGCGTGAGATGTCGGCATGGCGTGTTTCACTCCACGTGACAATGCCTCACCATGAGTAGTGAGAGATTGTCCGGACGTGCCGGTGGCTCACGGGGGTGGCTATGGCCGAGGCTCTGGTCAAGGACCTGATCGAGGAAGAACGCAGCAGGCGGCAGGCGCGGCGCCTCGCCGTCCGCGAGTTCCGCCCGCGGCGCCCGCTCGCCGGGCTGGCGGCCGCGCTGGTGGTCACCGCCGCGGGCGGGATCGCCGCCATCGAACTGCTCGCCGCCGCGCTGCACTCCGGCGTCCACCCGGTCCCCGGCGTGGGCGCGCTCGTGCACGCGCTGCGGCACCGCGCGTGGCGCGACGCCGCCGTCCGCGAGGCCGCCGCCGCGATCACCGGCTGCGGGCTGCTGTTCCTGCTCGCCGCGCTGCCCGGGCGGCTGCGCGGCGTCCCGCTGGACGGCGCCGACCCGCGGCTCGCCGGCGTCGTCCGCCGCTCCGCGCTGCGCCGCGCCGCCGCCGACGCCGCGCTGGCCGTCCCCGGCATCGAGCGCGCCCGCGCCCGCGGCCTCGGCGTGCTCCGCCGCCGGCTGATCGTCCGGGCCGTCACGCACTACCGCAACCCGGCGAACCTCGAGGAACTGGTGCACACCGCGGTCGCGGCGCGCCTCGACCGGATCGAGCCGATGCACCGTCCCTTGGTCGACGTCCGGCTCGGCTGGCGGAAGGACTGACAATGAGGATCCCGATCGCGGCGACCGGCGCCCTGCTGCTGCTGTGCGGCGCGTCCGCCCTCGCCCTCGGCGCGTCCGGCCTCGCCGGGCACCCGCCGCTCGACCCCGCGCTGGTGCGCTTCGCCGCCGGCAGCCCGTGGTTCCTGCCCGCCGCCGCCGGCGTCGCCGAGATACTGGCGCTCGCCGGCCAGCTGTGGCTGGTCGTGCAGGGCCGGACCGTCGTCCACCTGCGGTGGCCCGACCTCGACCCGCAGACCCGCGCGCACGCCCGCGCCGCCGCCGACGTCCTCGTCAAGACGGCCAAGGAGCTCCCGGACGTCCAGGACGTCCGAATCCGCCTCACCGGCACCGCCAACCGGCCCCGCCTGGTCATGCACGTGACCTGCGCCGGCGACGCGCTGCTCAGCGAGGTCTACGGCGAGCTCGGCGCGGGCCCCATCGAGCGGTACCGCCGCGCCCTGGGCATGCCGGACCTGAAGGCGATCGTCCGCTTCCGCCTGGCGTTCCCGCAACAGCAGAAACGCCCCCGCGTCCCCCACCCCGAAACCGCCTGACCCGCGTCCCCACAACCCAAGCCCGACCAAGGGGCCGGACCGCCCCTGCCCAAAACCAGCACCCCGAACGCCGAACCACGGCGACGACACCCAGCGACCGCAGCGCCGACCGCAACGGGCCGAAGGGTTTTGGCTTGGCCACGCGACGAGCGGGGCCAGCTTGCGCGGGGTGAGCCGTCACGACGGGCCGGGGGGTTTTGGCTCAGCCATGTGACGAGGTGGGCCGTCGCGATCGCGTGCGAAGCCAAGTTCGAGCCTGCGAGAACTTGATCGCGCAGCGAGCCCCTGGGCGAGCCGGAGCGATGCTGCGATCGCACGCATTGCCCGTTGAAGGGAGGGCCCCCAAGGCCCGACCGCCGAGGGCAATGCAAACAAACACGCGACACACCCGTCCGGGGCCGCGCCGGGCGGGGGCGGCGTCCGGCCCCGGACGGGTGCCCGCGCTCGGGCAGGCGCCCCTGCGCCGCGGAGCGGACGCATGCACACGATGGGCGCCCGCGCACACGGAAGCCGTGCAGGTCGCGGGGCATGCACCCGTCACTATGCGCGATCTTCTGGTAACGGTCACGGTTGTGTACATTTCGTTCACGGCATTGCCGAGACGAGAGGTGCGGGTGGGATGCGGCGTCCCGGTTGGGCGGCGCCCGGACGCTGGAGCCTGGCCCGGCAGCTGCTGGCGCTGCAGGCGGCGATCGTGGCGCTGCTGGTGGGGGTCGGCGCGACGCTCGCGTATCTGGACGCGCGGCGGGCGACGGACGAGCGGGCAGCGCACACGGTGACGGCGCTGGCGGAGAGCATCGCGGACGCGCCGGACGTGCGGGCGGCGGTGGCGGGGCCGGTGCCGAGCCGGGTACTGCAGCCATACGCCGAGCGGATCCGGCATGACACGGGCGTCGACTTCATCACGATCATGAGTCCGGCGGGGATCCGGTACACGCATCCGAATCCGGCGCGGATCGGGGGGCGGTTCGTCGGGAACACGGCGCGGGCGCTGGCGGGGCACGAGTTCACCGAGACCTATACCGGGACGCTGGGGCCGTCGGTGCGGACGGTGGTGCCGGTGTTCGGGGACGGGCACCGGGTGGTGGCGCTGGTGGCGGTCGGGATCACGATCCGGGCGATCTCGGCGGAACTGCGGCGGCGGCTGCTCGTGGTGGTGGGGGTCGCGGTGATGGTACTGGCGATCGGGATCGGCGGGAGTTACCTGGTGGCGGCGCGGTTGCGGCGGCAGACGCGGGGGGTGGCGCCGGGCGAGCTGCGGGGGATGTTCGAGTACTACGAGGCGATCCTGCACGCGGTCCGGGAGGGGTTGGTGCTGCTGGACCGCGGGGGCGGCGTGGTGTTGTGCAATGACGCGGCGCGCGAGCTGCTGGATCTGCCGGCGGACGGTCCGGGCGGGCGGCATGTCGGTGAGCTGGGGCTGCCGGAGGAGCTGGTGGCGTCGATGACGTCGCCGGAGCCGCGCGCGGACGAGATCCATGTCGGGGACACGCGGGTGCTGGTCGTCAACACGTCGCCGGTGCGGTCGGGGGACCGGGCGATGGGCAACGTGGTGACGTTGCGGGACCATACGGAGCTGCAGGGGCTGACGGGCGAGCTGGACACGGTGCGGGGGTTCGCGGAGTCGCTGCGGTCGCAGGCGCACGAGGCGGCGAACCGGCTGCACACGGTGGTGTCGCTGGTGGAGCTGGGACGTCCGGAGCAGGCGGTGGAGTTCGCGACGGCGGATCTGGCGGCGGCGCAGCGGCTGACGGACCGGGTCGTCGGGTCGGTGACGGAGCCGGTGCTGGCGGCGCTGCTGCTCGGCAAGTCCGCGGAGGCGGCGGAGCGGGGCGTCGAGCTGGAGATCGCCGAGGACACCGCGATCGACGGGGTGGTGGAGCCGCGGGACCTGGTCACGATCCTCGGGAACCTGATCGACAACGCGGTGGACGCGGCGGTGGAGAACGCGGGGGTGCGGCCGCCGCGGGTCCGGGTGAGCGTGCGCCGCGAGGACGGGCGGCTCGTGCTGCGGGTCGCGGACAGCGGCCGGGGGGTGGATCCGGCGGACGTCCCGGAGATGTTCCGGCGGGGCTGGACGACCAAGTCGTCGGGCGGCCCGGTGGGGCACGGGCTCGGGCTGGCGCTGGTCGGGCGGGCGGTCCGGCGGCACGCGGGGACGGTGGAGGTCGCCGGCGACGGCGGCGGGGACGACGGTGCGGTGTTCACCGTCCGGTTGCCGCTGGACGCCCGATGATCTCGGTGCTGGTGGTGGAGGACGACCCGGTCGCGGCGGAGGCGCACCGCTCGTACGTCGAGCAGGTCGCGGGGTTCGCGGTCGCGGGGGTGGTGCATTCGGGGGCGGACGCGCTGCGGTTCTGCGAGCGGACGCCCGTCGACGTCGTGCTGCTGGACTTCTACCTTCCCGACACCCACGGCCTGACGGTCTGCCGGGCGCTGCGCGCCGGGGGCAGCGAGGTCGACGTGATCGCGGTGACGTCGGCGCGGGACCTCGCGGTGATCCGTTCGGCGGTGTCGGTCGGCGTCGTCCAGTACCTGCTGAAGCCGTTCACGTTCGCGTCGCTGCGCGACAAGCTCGTCCGGTACGCGCGGTACCGGGAGCAGCTGGTGGGGTCGGGGGAGGTGTCGGGGCAGGCCGACGTGGACGGGATGCTCGCGACGCTGCGGACGCCCGATCACCGGTCGCTGCCGAAGGGGATGAGCGGGGAGACGCTCCAGGCGATCACGGAGGTGCTGACGGGGGCGCCGGAGGGGGTGTCGGCGGCGGCGGCCGCTGACCTCGCCGGGGTGTCGCGGGTGACCGCGCGCCGCTATCTGGAGTACCTCGCGGAGAACGGCCTGGCGACGCGCCGTCCCCACTACGGGCAGGTGGGCCGGCCGGAGGTCCGTTTCTACCCGGGGTAGACGGGCGCGCCGCGGGGTACCTAGGGGACGAACGATCCGTCAGCGACATCGGGGGAGTTGTCGTGGGTGACCTGAACGACAAGGTGGACCGCAGGACCGCCGAACCGGAGCGGAGGAACGAGCGGGGCGAGGCCCGTACGGCCCGCACCGGGGAGGCCGCCGACGACGCCGGACGCGCGGGGGACAAGCCGCGCAAGGTCAAGCCGGGGGACGCCGCCCGGAAGATGCGCGCGATGTTCAAGGGGTAGCGGCCCTTCGCGGCGGGGGCCGGCGGCACTGCGCCGCCGGCCCCCGTTTCGCATGTAAAACCCTGTTGACCTGGCCGTTCGTCCGTCCCGACGGGTTTGGGGTGAGGTGCGGTGAGCATCAATCGCACATTGCCGACGCATCGGGGGGACACCGTGAGCCAGGACGAGGGACGCAGGGACGGCTCGGTCGCCACGCAGGACCGGCCGGAGGAGGGGCTGCGCCGCGCCCGTGCCGGCGGCGTGAGCGAGCTCGTGACGTCGGGCGGCCGCACCGAGATCGCCGACGTGGTGGTCGCCAAGATCGCCAGCATGGCGGCCCGCGAGGTGGGCGGAGTGCACGAGATGGGCGCGGGGATGAGCCGGACGATCGGCTCGGTGAAGGAGCGGCTGCCGGGCGTGGCCGCCGACCCGACGCAGGGCGTCGGGGTGCAGGTGGGCGAGCGGCAGGCGGCGATCGACATCGACCTGGTCGTCGACTACGGCGCCTCGATCCCCGATCTCGCCAACGCGGTGCGCTCCAACGTGATCGGGCAGGTGGAGCACATGTGCGGGCTGGAGGTCGTGGAGGTCGACATCACGGTCGACGACATCCATCTGCCGGACGACGACCGCGAGGAGTCCGAGCAGCCGACGGGTCCGCGGGTGCTATGACGGCCCGGACCCGCAGAACACGGCCCGCTGCGCAAGCGGACCCACCGCCACCCGCCGCTGGCGGCGCACGAGCCCGCCCACCGGCAAGAGAAGCAGATCCCGCCCGCGCCCCTGCCGACACAAGCCCGCCCCGCAGCCCCAGGCCGCAAAGCCCCGCCGAGGCACCCGACACGAGGGCGTCCGGTGGCGCCGGGGCGCAAGGGAACGCCGGGGCGCACGGCGCGGGCTCGTCTGGCGGCGGGACGCGGGGGAACGCTGGTGCGCATGGCGCGGGCGCGTCCGGTGGCGCCGGGATGCAGGGGAACGCCGGGGCGCAGAGTAACGCCGGGGCGCAGGGACTGGGCTCGTCTGGCGGCGCTGGGGGGCAGCGGGGCGCCGAGGCGCACGGCCCGGGCGCGTCCGGCGGCGCTGGGACGCAGGGGAACGCCGGGGCGCACGGCGCGGGCGCGTCGGGCGGCGGCGGGACGCGGGGGAACACTGGTGCCCATGGCGCGGGCGCGTCCGGTGGTGCCGGGACGCAAGGGAACGCCGAGGCACACGGCCCCGGCGCGTCCGGTGGCGCCGGGACGCAGGGAAATGCCGAGGCACAGGGACCGGGCGCGTCCGGCGGCGCTGGGGCGCAGCGGGGCGCTGGTGCGCATGGCGCGGGCGCGTCGGGTGGCGCTGGGGCGCAGGGGGGCGCCGAGGCGCATGGCGGTGGCGCGCGGCGGGATGCTGAGGGGCATGGCGCCGGGACGCGCGGTGGTGGTGCGCAGGGGGGTTCCGCGGCGGCGGGCGCTGGTGCGGCGCGGGAGGACACCGAGGACGGCAAGGGACGGCTGGTGGAGCGGGTCGCGGAGGCGGCGTCCGGCTGCCGGTCGGTGGCCGGGCTGACCGCCGGGCCGCGGGCGCGGATCATGACGTACCGGGCGGGACGGCCGCTCGCCGGCGTCGCCGTCCGGGACGCGGAGATCGAGGTCGGGGTGGTGGCCCGGGTGGAGCGGCCGCTGCCGGAGACCGCGGAGGACGTGCGGCGGGCGGTGCGCCCGCTCGCCGGGGACCGTCCGGTGCACGTCCTGATCGGGGACATCGCCGAAGGGAGCGCGACATGATTCCGGTATGGCCGTTGGTGGGCCTGGCCTTCGGGGTGGCGCTCGGGTTCGCGGGCGCGTTCGGCGGGTTCGGCCCGTTCTTCATCGTGCTGTTCCTCGGCTGCCTCGGGTTCCTGACGGGACGCGCGATCGAGGGGAACCTCGACATCCGGCAGCTGTTCTCGTTCAACACCGACCGGCGGTCGCGATGACCTTGGACGAGCAGCCCACCCCGCCTGGAGAGGCGCGTCGCCGAGACGAGGGTGACGCGCGCGGGACGGGGGAGCCGGTCCGGGCGCCGGGGGAGCGGGGGCGGACGACGATCAGCGACCGGGTCGTCGCGCGCATCGTGGCGAAGGCGGCCGAGGAGACGGCGGGGACGGGCGGGCTCGACCGGTCCGTGCTCGGCGTCGGGCTGCCGGGGCGCCGCGCGGCCCGCACTGACGTGCGCGTGCACGGGAAGGTCGTCACGGCGAGGGTGGCGCTGTCGGTGGCGTACCCGATGCCGGTGCGGGACGTGGCGCGGCAGGTGCGCGCCGGCGTCCGCGCGCGGGTCGAGGCGCTGACCGGGCTCACCGTGCGGCAGGTGGACATCGACGTGGCCGAGCTGGAGCGGCCCGACGGCGGGAGGACCGTCTCATGACCACGCATGCCGGGCACCGGCGGGTGCCGGCGCACGGGGCGCGGACGTCGGGGGAGCGGCGGGCGGACCGGGCGGCGCGGCACGCGTTCCGGTCGCGGCGGGTCCGGATCGGCACGCTCGCGGCGCTGCTGCTGACCGCGGCGTCGGTGATCGCCGCGATCGACGTGCTGTCCGCGATGTTCGGGTCGTCCCTGCACGTCGTCGCGTACCGGGAGCTGTTGGACGTCCGGTGGGACGGCTGGGAGGTCCGCGCGATCAGCGGGGGGCTGGTGTTGGTCGGGCTGGTGTTCCTGCTGGCGGGACTGCTGCCGGGACGGTCGCGGGTCGTGCCGCTGCACGGCCGCGTGCCGGACGTGGTGATGGGTGTCAGCAGGCGCGGGCTGTGCCGGGCGATCGCGGCGGCGGCGGAGGACGCGACCGGGGTGTCGCGGGTCCGGCGGGTGCGGCTGCGGCCGAGGCGGGTCACGGTGGTCGCGGAGACGCCGGTGCGGAACCCGGGCGGGCTGGAGGACGGGGTCGCGGAAGCGGTGCGCGCCTGCCTGGAGCGGATCCGGCCGTTGCGGGTCCGGACCGTGAAGGTGCGGATGAGGCACAAGGAGGCCTAGATGGGGGACGGGACCGCGAGGGCCCGGATGAACCGGCGGCCCGCGCATCTCAATCGGACGGGGCTGGTGCTGGTCGGGGCGGTCATGATCGCCGTGGGCGGGGCCGGGCTGGCGCGGGGGGCCGGCGCGTTCGGCCATGACCGCGCGACGGGCCGGGTGTTCAGCGGCACCGTCCGGCGGTACGCCGCCGATCACGGCTGGTTCTGGCCGGCGGTGGCGGCGGCGGTGATCATCCTGGCGCTGCTCGGGCTGGCCTGGCTGCTGGCGCAGGGCCGGACGGGGCGGCTGCCGGGGCTGGCGATGGAGCCGGATCCCTCGGGCGGCCGGACGCGCCTGTCGGGGAAGGCGGTGACGGACGCGCTGGAGTCGGAGGTCGGGGAGTACCCGGGGGTGCGGACGGCGCGGGCCCGGCTGATCGGCTCGTCGCGGCGGCCGGAGCTGCGGCTGAACGTCGCGTATATGCGCCGCGCCGATCCGGCGGAGCTGCGGCGCCGCATCGAGGAGGAGGGGATGCCGCGGCTGGCGGCGGCGCTCGGCCGCGAGTCGGTGCCGGCGGTGGTGCGGCTGAGGCTGGTCAAGGGCGACCGCGCGGAGACGCTGCTCTGACACGCGAAGCCGCTGCTCTGACACGCGGAGACGCTGCTCTGACACGCGAAGCCGCCGCTCTGACGCGCGGAGCCGCCGCACCGGCGCGGAGACCCCGCTCCGGCGCGCGCGTGGAGACCTCGCGCCGTCGACGCTGCTTCGACCTTTGGTGACACCTTTGGGGCTTGTTGGGCGTGCATGGCGTTTTGTCCGACTAGCGTCCTTGGTAGTGAACATGACGTCGAGGGACTGAGGAGGCTCACTTGATCGACCTGCTGGTTCCGGGCGGCTCCAAGGGGCCTTTCGACGCATGGAGGGAACAGACGGACCACGGCATGGGCCCCTCCCGCTAGAGCGGCCCGAAGACCCGGGGGCGCGGCGGCGACGCCGCGCCCCCGGGTTCTTCTCTCCCTGGTGGGTTGTGTTTTCCAACCTACTAGGGAAATACTGGGCAGTAAGTTGGAGAACACAACGGAGGTGGTCATGCGGGACGCGGTGATCGTGGAAGCGGTGCGCACGCCGGTCGGCAAGGGCAAGCCGGGCGGGGCGCTGCACGCCGACCACCCGGCCGACCTGCTGGCGCGGACGCTGAGGACGCTGGTCGAACGGGCCGGCGTCGACCCGAGCCAGGTGGACGACGTCGTCGGCGGCGTCGTCACCCAGGTCGGCGACCAGGCCGTCAACATCACCCGGACCGCCGTCCTGGCCGCCGGGTTCCCCGAGACCGTGCCGGCCATGACCGTCGACCGGCAGTGCGGCTCGTCCCAGCAGGCGCTGCACATCGCCGCGCAGGGCGTGCAGAGCGGCGCGTACGACATCGCGATCGCGTGCGGCGTCGAGTCGATGTCGCGGGTGCCGATGGGCTCGAGCGTGCTGCCCGGCAGCGACCCGTTCGGCCCGATGCTCAAGGAGCGCTACCCGGACGGCCTCGTCGGGCAGGGCATCAGCGCGGAGCTGATCGCCGCGAAGTGGGACCTGTCCCGCGAGGAGCTCGACGCCTACGCCTACGAGTCGCACCGCCGCGCCGCCGAGGCGTGGAAGAACGGCGAGTTCGACCGCGAGGTCGCCTGGACCGGGCAGCGCGACGAGACCGTCCGGCCCGGCACGTCACCGGAGATCCTCGCCGGCCTCAAGCCCGCCTACTACGACGAGCGGATGGCGGCGCGGTTCCCCGAGATCGCCTGGAAGGTCACCGCCGGGAACGCGTCCCCGATCAACGACGGCGCCGCCGCCGTCCTGGTGATGGGCGCGGACGTCGCCGAACGGCTCGGCCTGCGGCCCCGCGCCCGCTTCCACGCGTTCGCGGTGACCGGCGACGACCCGCTGCTCATGCTGACGGCGATCATCCCGGCGACGGAGAAGGTGCTGGCCAGGGGCGGTCTGACCCTGGACGACATCGACCTGTTCGAGGTGAACGAGGCGTTCTCCCCGGTCGTGCTCGCCTGGCAGCGCGCGACCGGCGCCGACCTCGCGCGCGTCAACGTCCGCGGCGGCGCGATCGCCATCGGCCACCCGCTCGGCGCCAGCGGCGCCCGCATCATGACGACGCTGCTGCACGCCCTGGAGGACCGCGGCGGACGCTTCGGCCTGCAGACGATGTGCGAGGCCGGCGGCCTCGCCAACGCCACGATCGTCGAGCGGCTGTGACCGGCGGTTAGGCTTCCGGGTATGCCGAAGGACGCCCATCCCCGCGAGTGCTCCATCGCCGACACCCTCGACATCGTCGGCGAGCGCTGGAGCCTGCTCGCGATCCGGGAGTTGAGCCACGGCGTCCGCCGGTTCGACCGGATCGCCCGCAACACCGGGGCGGCCCGCGACATCCTCACGGCCCGGCTCCGCAAGCTCGAGGCGAACGGCATCGTCCGCCGCGAGCGCTACAGCGACCGCCCCGTCCGCTACGAGTACCACCTCACGGCGGCGGGGCGGGAGCTGTGCGACGTGCTGATCGTCCTGATGGCGTGGGGCGACCGGCACCTGCACCCGGACGACCCGCCGGTCCGCTGGCAGCACTCCTGCGGCGAGACCCTCAGCCCCATGGTGATCTGCCGGCACTGCGGCAACGAGGCCCGCACCGGCGCCCACTCCCCCACCGGCCGAGGCACCCTCACCGCCTGACCCGCCCCCAGCACGCCCCCGCCCCCGATCCGCCCCGCCGCCCGAGCCTGGCCCTCGCCGCCCGGTTGCGGCGCCGCCGGAGCGTGGTCCCCGCCGCCCGGGCGCGAGCCAGACAGCGCCCGATCGGAATGCCGCCTGGCAGGGGCTGCCATCGGCGCTGCCCGTTGCGGCGCCGCGTGCCGGGGGGTGGCATTGGTGCCGGGGAGGCTCCGGAATGCGATAGAAGAGGGGGCATCTGCAGGAAGGTGCGAGATGTCTGCGATGCCGCTGAAGGCCGGTGACCCCACGCACGTCGGCTCCTGGGAGCTGGAGGGGCGGCTCGGCGAGGGCGGTCAGGGCGTCGTCTACCTCGGGCGGGGGCCCGGCGGCGAGCGGGTCGCGGTCAAGGTGCTGCGCGGGCTGGACGACGAGGCGCTGCGGCGGCTGGGCCGGGAGGTCGAGACGGCGGGGCGGGTCGCGCGCTTCTGCACGGTGCGGATCCTCGACGTCCGGCTGGATCCCGCCCCCGCGTACGTGGTCAGCGAGTATGTGGACGGCCCGTCCCTGCAGGACGCGGTGAAGGCGGAGGGGCCGCGGCGGGGCGCCGCGCTGGAGCGGCTGGCGATCGACACGGCGACCGCGCTCGCCGCCGTCCACGCGGCGGGGGTCGTGCACCGCGACTTCAAGCCGCACAACGTGCTGCTCGGCCCGGACGGCCCGCGGGTCATCGACTTCGGGATCGCGCGGGACCTGGACGTCACGTCCTCGCTGACCGGGGGCCCGATCGGGACGCCGGCGTACATGGCGCCCGAGCAGATCGAGGGGCGTCCCGCCACCGCGGCGGCGGACGTGTTCGCCTGGGGCGCGACGATGGTGTTCGCCGCGACCGGGCATCCGGCGTTCGCGCGGGACAGCGTGCCGGCGCTGTTCCACCAGATCCTCAGCGAGGACGCGGACCTGTCCGGCCTGGACGGGTGGCTGCGCGACCTGGTCGCGTCCTGCCTCGCCAAGGATCCCGACGAGCGGCCGACGGCGGCGGAGGTGATCTCGCGGCTGACGGCGCGGACCGCCTGGCAGCCCGTCGACACGCTGCCCGCCGCCGCGTCGCCCGCACCACCACCACCGCCACCGCCCGCCGCGTCCACGCTCCCGCCCGTCGCCGCATCCGCGGACCCGGCCTTCGCGTCCGTGCCCCCTCCGCCCGCCGCCCCGCCTCCCGCGGCCCTGCCTCAGGCGCCCGGGATCGCCGGCACCGTGCCGCAGCAGGCGCCGTGGACGGCACCGCCGGGATGGCCGCAGCAGGCCCGTCCCGCGGGCGGAAAGCGCCGCCGCGTCTGGCCGTGGCTGGTGGTCGGCATCACGCTCCCGGTCGTCGCGGCGATGGTGGCGGGCGGCATCATCGTGGCGCGGCAGGTGATGCGCCACGAGGACGCCTCCGCCGTGTCGTCCCTCCCGGCGGACGTGTGCTCGATCTACGACTCGAGCGCGGGCAAGCGCGTCCTGGCCGACATGGGCGCCGCGAAGGGCAAGCGCATCCCGCGGGACAACGCCGACCAGTACGGGGAGTGGAAGCTCTGCGCCTTCGGCACGAACCTGTTCCCGCCGACGGACACGTTCCAGATCCAGCTCAACCTCTACAACCGCGACGACCCGCGGAAGGGCATCGACGACGCGCGCAACGCGCTGCACGGCGGGACGAACTTCGGCTGCTCCGGGACGCCCGGCACCGGGACGGGCGTCGGCGAGGAGAGCTGCGAGGGTCTCACCAACAGCTCGTGGGCCGAGGTCGTGGCGCGCAAGGGCAACGTCATCGCCACGGCCTCGTGCTCCGCGCAGAGCATCAACGACCGCTACCGCGGAGCCCTGCGTCGCGCCGCCCAGCTCGCCCTCGACAAGGCTCTGTAGCCGGCGGGACGCCCCTCCGCCCCGCGGAGGGCCCAACAACGGGCGGGCCGCCCGTCAGCACTCGATGACGTTGACGGCGAGGCCGCCGCGCGAGGTCTCCTTGTACTTGTCGAGCATGTCGCGGCCGGTGTCGCGCATGGTCTTGATGGCCTTGTCGAGGGAGACGAAGTGGCGGCCGTCGCCGCGCAGCGAGATGCGGGCGGCGCTGATCGCCTTGATGGCGCCGACCGCGTTGCGCTCGATGCAGGGGACCTGGACGAGCCCGCCGACGGGGTCGCAGGTGAGGCCGAGGTTGTGCTCGATGCCGATCTCGGCGGCGTTCTCGACCTGCTCGGGCGTCCCGCCGAGGACCTCGGTGAGCCCGGCGGCGGCCATCGAGCAGGCGGACCCGACCTCGCCCTGGCAGCCGACCTCGGCGCCGGAGATCGAGGCGTTCTGCTTGAACAGCACGCCGATCGCGCCGGCGGTCAGCAGGAACCGGACGGCGCTCCCGTCGTCGCCGCTCTGCACGAACCGGTCGTAGTAGTGCAGGACGGCCGGGATGATGCCGGCGGCGCCGTTGGTGGGGGCGGTGACGATGCGCCCGCCGGCGGCGTTCTCCTCGTTGACGGCGAGGGCGAAGAGCGTGACCCAGTCCATCGCGTGGAGCGGGTCGGACGCCTTCTCCGCCGACAGCTGGCGGTGCAGCTGCGGGGCGCGGCGCCGCACCTTCAGGCCGCCCGGCAGGAGCCCTTCGCGGGTGCAGCCGCGGGTCACGCAGGCCCGCATGACGTGCCACAGCGTGAGGAGCCCGTCGCGGATCTCCTGCTCGGTGCGGCCGAACGCCTTCTCGTTCTCCAGCATGAGCGCCGAGATGGACAGGCCCGTCTCGCGGCAGCGGTCGAGGAGCTCGGCGGCCGTGTCGAAGCGGTGCGGCAGGACGGTGTCGTCCGGCTTGATGCGGTCGGCGCCGGTGGCGTTCTCGTCCACGATGAAGCCGCCGCCGACCGAGTAGTACACCTTGGAGCGCAGCTCGTCGCCGGACGCGTCGAACGCGGTGAAGCGCATCCCGTTCGGGTGGCCCGGCAGCGACTCCTTCCGCTCGAAGACCAGGTGCTCGCCGACGACGAACGGGACGTCGTGCGAGCCGAACAGGCGCAGCGCCTTGCGCTCGCGGACGACGGCGAGCCGGTCGTCCACGCCGTCGACGTCGACGGTCTCGGGCTTGTCGCCTTCGAGGCCGAGGATGACGGCCTTGTCGGACCCGTGGCCCTTCCCGGTGAGGCCGAGGGAGCCGTACAGGACCGCCTGGACGGACGCCGTCCGCTCCAGCAGGCCGTCCCGGTGCAGGCCGCGGGCGAACCGGTGCGCCGCCGCCATGGGGCCGCCCGTGTGCGAGGACGACGGGCCGATGCCGATCTTGAAGAGGTCGAAAACGCTGATGGCCATGGGTGCTACCTCGTCGTAGCGCGCGCCCCCTCCCCGCGCGGGGAAGGGGGCGCGGAGAAGTTACAGGTCGGGGTACAGCGGGTGCTTGTCGGCGAGGGCCTTCACCCGCGCCGACAGCGCGCCGGCGTCGAAGGACGGCTGCAGCGCCAGCGCGATGACGTCGGCGACCTCGGCGAAGTCCGCGGCGGTGAAGCCGCGGGTCGCGAGGGCCGGGGTGCCGATCCGCAGGCCGGACGTCACCATCGGCGGGCGCGGGTCGTTCGGGACCGCGTTCCGGTTGACGGTGATGCCGATCTCGTGCAGCCGGTCCTCGGCGTCGCGGCCGGTGAGCTCGGAGTCCACCAGGTCGACCAGGACGAGGTGCACGTCCGTGCCGCCGGTGAGCACCTTCACGCCGGCCTTCGCCGAGTCCTCGGCGAGCAGCCGCTCGGCGAGGATCTTCGCGCCCTCGACGGTGACGGCCTGCCGGGCCTTGAACTCGTCCGACGCGGCGATCTTCAGCGCGACCGCCTTCGCGGCGATCACGTGCTCCAGCGGGCCGCCCTGCATGCCCGGGAACACCGCAGAGTTGATCTTCTTGCCGTACTCCTCGCGGGCGAGGATCAGGCCGCCGCGCGGGCCGCCGAGCGTCTTGTGCGTCGTGGTGGTGACGATGTCGGCGTACGGGACGGGCGACGGGTGCAGCCCCGCCGCGACGAGCCCCGCGAAGTGCGCCATGTCCACCATGAGCAGCGCGCCGACCGAGTCGGCGATCTCCCGGAACGCGGCGAAGTCCAGCTGCCGCGGGTACGCCGACCAGCCCGCCACGATCATCTTCGGCCGGTGCTCGGCGGCGAGGGAGGCGACCTCGTCCATGTCGACCAGGCCGTCCTCGGCGCGGACGTGGTAGGGCACCACGTTCAGCACCTTGCCGGAGTAGTTCAGCCGCATGCCGTGGGTGAGGTGCCCGCCGTGCGCGAGGTCGAGGCCGAGGATCGTGTCGCCGTGCTGCAGCAGCGCGAAGTAGACCGCGGTGTTGGCCTGCGCGCCGCTGTGCGGCTGCACGTTCGCGTGCTCCGCGCCGAACAGCGCCTTGGCCCGGTCGATCGCGAGCTGCTCGGTGACGTCGACGAACTCGCAGCCGCCGTAGTACCGCCGGCCCGGATACCCCTCGGCGTACTTGTTGGTCAGGACGGAGCCCTGCGCCTCCAGCACCGACACCGGCGCGAAGTTCTCCGACGCGATCATCTCGAGGGTGGACTGCTGGCGGCGCAGCTCGGCGTCCACCGCCGCGGCGACCTCCGGGTCGGCCGCGGCGAGGGAGTCGTACAGCCCCACGTCAGCTCTCCTCGGTCAGCTTGTCGTAGGCCTCGGCGTCCAGCAGGTCGCCCGGCTCGTCGGAGATCCGCACCTTGAAGATCCAGCCCTCCCCGTACGGGTCGTCGTTGATCACCTTGGGCTCGTCCACCACCGCGGAGTTGATCGCGGTGATCTCGCCGCTGACCGGCGAGTACAGGTCGCTGACCGACTTGGTCGACTCGATCTCCCCGCACACCTCGCCGGCCTCGACGGTGTCGCCCTCCGAGGGCTGCAGCTCGAGGTAGACGATCTCGCCGAGCGCGTCGGCGGCGTGCGCGGTGATGCCGACGGTGACGATGCCGTCCTCTGCTTCTGAACCGGCAGGGCCGAGGCCGGCCACCCACTCGTGCTCTTCGCTGTAGCGGAGCTGCTCCGGAACGCTCACGTTCTTTTCTCTCTCTATCCCTTGTGGGGGCGGGCCCCCACACCCCCGGACGACTGTGTTTCAGGAACGCTTGTAGAACGGCAGGGCCACCACGTCGACCGGCTCCTGCCTGCCGCGCACGTCCACGGCGAGGCCGGCCTCCTCGACGCCGCTGTCGAGGTAGGCCATGGCGATCGGCGTGCCCAGTGTGGGCGACGGGGCGCCGCTGGTCACCACGCCGCACGGCGTGCCGTCCGGCGCGACGACCTGGTACCCCTTCCGGGGCGCGCGACGCCCGCGCGCCACCAGTCCCACGAGCCTACGGCCCGCGGGGGTCTGCGCCTGCGCCGCCAGCGCCGCCTTCCCGACGAAGTCGACCGCCTTGTCCAGTTTGACGACACGGCCGAGGCCGGCCTCGAACGGGGTGGTCTCCCGGGTCAGCTCGTTGCCGTACAGCGGCATCCCCGCCTCCAGGCGGAGCGTGTCGCGCGCCGACAGCCCGGCGGGCACGACCCCGTCGACGGCCGCGAGGGCCTTCCACAGCGCGACGGCGTCGGCGGCGTCCACGAACAGCTCGAAGCCGTCCTCGCCGGTGTAGCCGGTGCGGGCGATCAGCGCGTCCACGCCGGCGACGCGGTCGGCGAGGATCGCGTAGTAGCGCAGGTCGGCGAGCGGCGCGCCGGTGAACCCTTCGAGGATCTCCTGCGAGCGCGGGCCCTGCAGGGCGATCAGCGCGTAGGCGTCGGAGCGGTCGTCGACGGCGGCCTCGAAGCCCGCCGCCCGCTCGGTGAGCGCCTCCCGGACCACCGCGACGTTCGCCGCGTTCGCGACCACCATCCACGTCTCGTCCGCGAGCCGGTAGACGATCAGGTCGTCGAGGACGCCGCCGTCCGGGTCGCAGATCATCGTGTACCGGGCCTTGCCCACCGCCATCGGCGACAGGTTCCCGACCAGCGCGTGGTCGAGCGCCGCGGCGGCACCGGGGCCGGACAGGAAGATCTCTCCCATGTGGGACAGGTCGAACAGCCCCGCGCCGGTGCGGACGGCCTGGTGCTCGGCGGTCTCGCTCGCGTAGCGCAGCGGCATCAGGTAGCCCGCGAAATCGACGAGGTTCGCGCCGAGGTCCTGGTGGACGTCGTGCAGCGGCGTCTTCTTCGCGGTCGGATCGGCGGACATCGGTTCGGCTCCTTCGTCACGGGCGCGCGTGGTCCATCGTCCCACTCGCGCACCGGGCGTATCGGTGCCTCCCCCTCTGTCATCGGCGCCTGAGAGCTTCACCCGCCGCCCCGGACGGGACGCGGCGCGGGCTTTCACCTTCGGCGGGGGACGGGGTCCCCGCTTTCCAGAGGTCGCCTGGCCCGTGCGGTCCGTGGGCCTGAGAGGTTCCGGGGAGGATTTGCTCCTTCGGCGTCCCACGCCGGCTGCGTGGAACTCTCCCGCACGGGATCAACGGCTGTCCGCAAAGGCTAGCAGCGGCGACGCCGTGCGACCAGCGGCCGCCGTTCCGGGCCGGCCGGCTACTTCGGCGTCGCGGCGGGGGTGCCGGACATCGCCTTCACGCACGCCTGGAGCGCCGCCTTGATCTTGGCCAGCTCGGCCTTCGACGGCGTCGAGCTCGGGTGCGGGCTGGGCATCGTGATCCCGTGCTTGCGCACGCAGTCGTTGAACTTCTGGGCGGCCTGGGCCGTCCCGTTCCCGCCGGGCGCGGTGGGCACGGCGCTGCCCTTCGCGGCGCCGGCGCCCCCGGACGGCGCCGGCGACGACGACGCGGGGGCCGGCGCCGCGGCGGTGGACGACGAGGCGGTGCTCTTCTTGCCGTCCGAGCCGCCGCATCCGCCGAGCGCGAGCGACAACGCCAGGACCGCCACGAGACTGCGCTTCACAGGATCACTTCTCCAGAGACCGGGGTGGAAAGCGCCATGATGCGCAGAATCCCGCGCGTGCGCCTACCGACGGGCGTGCCAAGAAAACGCGGCCCGGTTAGCACCGCGCCTCATAGCGGGCACCCTAGAGGGGCGTCACATAGGCCCCGGAGATGCCCCCGTCCACCAGGAACTCCGACGCCGTGATGAACGACGCGTCGTCCGACGCCAGGAACGCGACCGCCGCCGCGATCTCCGACGCCTCCGCGAAGCGCCCCACCGGGACGTGGACGAGCCGCCGCGCCGCCCGCTCGGGGTCCTTGGCGAACAGCTCCTGCAGGAGCGGGGTGTTGACCGGGCCGGGGCACAGCGCGTTCACGCGGACGCCCTGCCGCGCGAACTGCACGCCCAGCTCCCGCGACATCGCCAGCACGCCGCCCTTGGACGCGGTGTAGGAGATCTGCGAGGTCGCCGCGCCCATCACCGCGACGAACGACGCGGTGTTGATGATCGACCCCTTGCCCTGCTCCAGCATGTACGGGAGGACGTGCTTGCAGCACAGGTAGACGCTGGTCAGGTTGACGTCCTGCACGCGTTTCCAGGCGTCCAGGCCGGTCTCCAGGATCGAGTCGTCGTCGGGCGGGGAGATCCCGGCGTTGTTGAACGCGACGTCGATCCGGCCGTAGGCGCCCTTCACCGTCCGGTAGAGGGCCTCGACCTCGTCCTCGCTGGTCACGTCCACCTTGACGAACAGGCCGCCGAGCTCCTCGGCGGCGCTCTTGCCGGCGGTCTCGTCGACGTCGGCGATGACGGCCGTCGCGCCCTCGGCGGCGAAACGGCGCGCGGTGGCCAGGCCGATGCCGCTGGCGCCGCCGGTCACGACGGCCACCCGGCCTTCCAGACGCTGCATGCTGCTCTCTCCTGTCACTGGCGGGGGACTCGCCGGCTACTCGCCGGCGATGAAGACGTTCTTGGTCTCGGTGAACGCGCCGAGCGCGTCGGGGCCCAGCTCGCGGCCGAGGCCGGACTGCTTGAACCCGCCGAACGGCGTCCAGTACCGCACGGACGAGTGGGAGTTCACCGACAGGTTCCCGGCCTCGACGGCGCGGGAGGCGCGCAGGGCGCGGCCGACGTCGCGGGTCCAGATGGAGCCGGACAGCCCGTAGGGGGTGTCGTTGGCGATCCGGTACGCGTCGGCCTCGTCCTCGAACGGGACGACGGTGACGACCGGCCCGAACACCTCGTCGTGCCAGGCCGGGAGCGCCGCGTGGTCCGGGGTGGCGAGGACGGTCGGCGGGAACCAAAACCCGGGGCCCTCGGGCGCGGAGCCGCGGATCA
Source organism: Actinomadura sp. NPDC048394 (assembly GCF_040651755.1). Taxonomy (NCBI): domain Bacteria; kingdom Bacillati; phylum Actinomycetota; class Actinomycetes; order Streptosporangiales; family Thermomonosporaceae; genus Actinomadura; species Actinomadura sp. NPDC048394. Next base: position 19,347 of record NZ_JBEZJL010000067.1, read on the forward strand.
CGACGGGCGCGCCGTCGGGCACGTAGGAGGCGACCCGGTCCCGGTGCGCGGCGCTGATCAGCGGCCCGACCTCGGTCTTCTCCTCGCGGGGGTCGCCGACGGCGACGCCGTGCACGGCCGGTTCGAGCAGTTCGAGGAACCGGTCGTAGACGGGGCGTTCCACCAGGATCCGGGAGCGCGCGCAGCAGTCCTGGCCGGCGTTCTCGAACACCGCGTACGGGGCGGTCGCGGCGGCCTTCTCCAGGTCGGCGTCCGCGAAGACGATGTTCGCGGACTTGCCGCCGAGCTCCAGCGTCAGCCGCTTCACGCCGGGCGCGCACGCCTGCATGATCTCCTTGCCGACCCGGGTGGAGCCGGTGAAGACGATCTTGCGGACGTCCGGGTGGTCGACGAGCCGCCGGCCCGCCACCGGCCCGGCGCCCGGCAGGACCTGCAGCACGCCCTCCGGCAGCCCCGCCTCCAGCGCCAGCTCGCCGACGCGGCGTGCGGTGAGCGGGGTCAGCTCGGCGGGCTTGACGATCACCGTGTTGCCCGCGGCGAGCGCCGGCGCCATGCCCCAGCCCATGATCGGCATCGGGAAGTTCCACGGCACGATCACGCCGACGACCCCGAGCGGCTCGGCGAACGTCACGTTCACCCCGCCCGGCACCGGGATCTGCCGCCCGGTGAGCCGCTCCGGCGCGGCGGCGTAGTAGTGCAGGACGTCCCGCAGGTTGCCGGCCTCCCAGCGCGCCTGCCCGATCGGGTGCCCGGCGTTGCGGACCTCCAGCGCGGCCAGCTCGTCCCGATGCTCGCCGATCTTCTCGGCGAACGCCCGCAGCAGCCGCGCCCGGTCGCCCGGCGGCACGTCCCGCCACGCCGGGAACGCCCGTTTGGCTCGTTCCACCGCCGCGTCGGTCTCGTCCGCCGACGCCAGCGCGACGACCTCCACGACCTCCTCGGTCGCCGGATTCAGAACCTCGAACTCGCTCATTTCCCCCTCTTCGGTCACAGGCGTTCGAAGCCGCGGAACATCTCCCAGTCCGTGACGGCGCGGTCGTAGGCGTCGAGTTCCACGCGGGCGCAGTTGGCGTAGTGCTCGACGACCTCCTTGCCGAACGCGTCGGCGGCCAGGGAGCTGCGCTCCCAGTCGGCGGCCGCGTCGCGGAGCGTCCGCACGACGGTCTCCGCGTCGGTCGCGTAGGCGTTGCCCGCGTACGGCTCCTCCAGCGGCAGCTCGTGCTCGATGCCCCGCAGGCCCGCCGCGACCAGCGCCGACACCGCCAGGTACGGGTTGACGTCGCCGCCCGGCACCCGGTTCTCGATCCGCAGTGACGGCCCGTGCCCGACCAGCCGCAGCGCGCACGTCCGGTTGTCGACGCCCCACTTGATCGCGGTGGGCGCGAACGAGCCCGGCTGGTAGCGCTTGTAGGAGTTGATGTTCGGCGCGTACAGCAGCGTGAAGTCGCGCAGGCACGCCTGCTGGCCCGCGATGAAGTGCTCGCCGATCTTCGACAGCCCGTGCGGGCCGTCCCCGGCGAGGACCGGCGTCCCGTCGGCGTCCCGCAGCGAGATGTGCACGTGGCACGAGTTGCCCTCGCGCTCGTTCGGCTTCGCCATGAAGGTGATCGACATGCCCTCCTGGGCGGCGATCTCCTTCGCGCCGGTCTTGTACAGGACGTGGTTGTCGCACGTCCGCAGCGCCTCGTCGAACCGGAACGCGATCTCGTGCTGGCCGAGGTTGCACTCGCCCTTGGCCGACTCGACGTACATCCCCGCGCCGGTCATGCCGTTGCGGATCCGGCGCAGCAGCGGCTCGACGCGGGCGCCGCCGAGCAGCGAGTAGTCCACGTTGTACTGGTTGGCCGGGGTCAGGTCGCGGTACGCCTTCCGCCAGGCGTCCTCGTAGGAGTCCTGGTAGACGACGAACTCCAGCTCGGTCCCGACGTAGGCGCCCCAGCCCCGCTCGGCCAGCCTGGCGAGCTGGCGCCGCAGGATCTGCCGGGGCGAGGGCGCCACGTCGGAGCCGTCCTCCCACACGATGTCGGCGTGGACCAGCGCCGCGCCCTCCTGCCACGGGATCCGGCGGAGCGTCCCGAGGTCGGGGCGCATGACGAAGTCGCCGTAGCCCCGCTCCCAGGACGACATGGCGTAGCCGTCCACCGTGTTCATGTCGACGTCGACGGCCAGCAGGTAGTTGCAGCCCTCCGAGCCGTGCCCGGCCACCTCCTCCAGGAAGTAGCGGGACGACAGCCGCTTGCCCTGCAGGCGCCCCTGCATGTCGGCGATCGCCACGATCACGGTGTCGATCCGGCCCTCCGCCGCCTCCTCGCGCAGTTCGTCGAGGGTGAGCGATGTGGTCACGTTCCCGGTCTCCTAACGGGCGTTAGCCCAGCGACTGGAGTTCCTGCTCGATGGCCGCCAGCTCCTCGGCGCTGCCCTGCACCTTCGGGCCGGTGAACCACTTGCGGGCCGACAGGACCCACCACAGCCCCGCGCCGCCGAGGACGACGAGGATCGCGATGGGGGAGTAGTTGAAGCTGTCCTTGGTGATCGGGTTCGCGGGCGGCAGGACGAACAGGATCGAGATCACGATGACCCAGGCCACCGCGAGGATCCCGATCGGCCTGCTCCACCGGCCGAGGCTCCACGGGCCGGCCTTGAACTCCTTGCCCTGCCGCAGCCGCAGGAACGTCGGGATCACGTAGGCGATGTAGAGCCCGATCACCGCGACCGACGTCACCGCCAGGTACGCGGTCAGGTTCCAGATCGCGGGCAGCGCGAGGACGAACGCGCCGCCGGCGGCCAGCCAGATCGCGTTGGTGGGGGTCCGGCTGCGCTTGTTGATCCGGTGCCAGAAGGACGAGAACGGCAGCGCCCCGTCCCGCGAGAACGCGTAGATCATCCGGGAGTTCGCCGTCACCGACGACATGCCGCAGAAGAACTGCGCGCCGAACGACACCAGGATCAGCAGCTTGCCCATCGTGTCGCCGGTCGCCGCGATGAAGATCCCGGCCGGGCCGTCCTTGACGGCCTCGCCGTAGTCCTGGATCGCGAAGGTGACGCCGAGCAGCAGCACCCAGCCCGCCACGACCGAGATCAGCACCGAGTTCACGATGCCCTTCGGCCCCGACCGCGCCGCGTCGTGCGTCTCCTCGGTCATGTGCGCGGACGCGTCGTACCCGGTCAGCGTGTACTGCGACAGCAGCAGGCCGATCAGCGCCGCGTACGCGCCGTACTGCCAGCCCGTCTCGTTGACGAACTTGGTGAACACGAACCCGGCGGACTGGTGGTGCGACGGCTTGATCGCCAGCACCCCGACCACGAACGCGACGCCGAGCACGTGCCACCACACGCTGACGCTGCTCAGCACCGAGACGATCTTCACGCCGAACTGGTTCAGCAGCGCGTGCACGACCAGCAGGACCGCGAACAGCAGGAACGTGTGGCCGAGCGTCACCGAGTAGGAGAACTGCAGGTCCAGCAGCGGGTTCAGGAACGCCGCCGAGCCGTAGACGATCGCGGCGGTCACCGCGACCTGGCCGATGAAGTTGAACCAGCCGGTGAACCACGACCACGCCGGGCCGTTCGACGGGGCGAGCTTGGCGGCCCAGTAGTACAGGCCGCCGGCGGTCGGGTAGCTGGAGCACACCTCGGCCATCGCCAGCGCGACCAGCAGCGTCATCGCGCCGACGCCGAGCCAGCCCCAGGTGATGACGACGGGGCCGCCGCCCTTGAGGCCGATGGTGTAGGAGGTCAGGCAGCCCGACAGCACCGAGATGATGGTGAACGAGACCGCGAAGTTGGAGAAGCCGGACATGGACCGGCTGAGTTCCTGGGCGTAGCCCAGCTCGTGCAGCCGTTTCTCGTCGTCGGACATGGGGTCGGGGGATGCCTTGTGCTCGTCGATGCTCACGAGCACCTCCTCGCGTGCCACGGGGGGTTTCGACACAGCCGCAATGGGCTAATGACAGACCATTAATGTTTGCGGAGGGGTCCGCGTCAACCCCCCGAACGACGACGAAACGCACATGTAACGTGGAGCCGGAAGCCCCCCGCGGACCGAAGGACGGTCATGCCCGCACCCGAGCCTGACCCCCGCGCGCCCGACGCCGGGGGCGTTCCCGACCTCGCCGCGGCGGCGGTGTTCCGCCCCGTCCGGGCCGGCAACGCCTTCGAGGAGACCGTCGAGCGGCTCCTGCAGGCGATCAAGCTCGGCGTCGTCGACCGCGGCGAGCGGCTCCCGCCCGAACGCGAGCTGGCGCCGCTCCTCGGCGTCAGCCGCGTCACGCTCCGCGAGGCGATCCGGGCCGTCCAGCAGGAGGGCTACGTCGAGTCCCGCCGGGGCCGCTTCGGCGGGACGTTCGTCACCTACGAGCGCCCGAAGCCCCGGCAGTCCGACCTCAGGCGGGCCCTCGCCCAGATGGGCGACGGCCTCAACGACACCCTCACCTTCCGGATGGCCGTCGAGACCGGCGCGGCGCAGATCCTCGCCACCACCCGGCTGTCGCCGGAGCAGCGGGCGGGGCTGCGCGGCCGCCTCGCCGAGCTGAACGCCGCCGGCCCGGACGAGTACCGCCGCCTCGACACCCTGTTCCATCTCGCCATCGCCGAGATGACCGGATCCGCGCTGCTGTCGGCCGCCTGCGCCGACGCCCGGATGCGCGTCACCGACCTGCTCAACGCCATCCCCGTCCTCGGCCGCAACATCGAGCACGCCGCCGTCCAGCACGCCGCCATCGTCGAGGCGATCCTCGCCGGCGACCCCGAGGCCGCCCGCCGCGCCGTCGCCGAGCACCTGGAAGGCACCGCCGCCCTCCTCCGCGGCTTCCTGGGGTAGCCGGGCCCCCGTCGCCGTGACCGTCGCCGTCGCCCGTTGCGCTGAACGCGATGCGGCGCGTTGACGTAGTCTGAGGTGGTTGCTGGAGGCCACCCCTCGGTGCGCGGGGTGCACGACGGAGGGGCATGACGCATGGGCTGGCTGGCGGGAGTGCTGATCCTGTTCTTCGGCCTGCTGGCGTCCATCGCGCTGCACGAGCTCGGCCACTTCAGCTTCGCGAAGCTGTTCCGCGTGCGGACGACCCAGTTCATGGTCGGGTTCGGGCCCACGATGTGGTCCAAGCGCAAGGGCGAGACCGAGTACGGCGTGAAGTGGATCCCCCTCGGCGGCTACATCCGCATGATCGGGATGCTGCCGCCGCGCCGCGGCGACGCCCCCGGCACCGTCCGGCGGATCAGCACCGGCCCCTGGCAGGGCCTGATCGAGTCCGCGCGCGGCGCGGCGCTCGAGGAGGTGCGGCCGGACGACGGCGACCGGGTCTTCTACGCCAAGCCGTGGTGGCAGAAGCTGATCATCATGTTCGCCGGCCCCGCGATGAACCTCGTGCTCGCGGTGGTGTTCTTCTCGATCCTGCTGATGGGCATCGGGAAGGAGACCCCACAGCCCGTCATCCAGGACGTCTCCGAGTGCGTCGTCCCGGCCAGCCAGTCGAACGTGACGAGCTGCCCCGCGAACGCCACCCCGACCCCCGCCCACCAGGCCGGGATGCGGCCCGGCGACCGGATCCTGTCGTTCCAGGGCCACAAGATCGAGGACTACGAGCAGCTCCGGAAGCTGATCCGCGACTCCGGCGGGCAGAACGTCCCGGTGGTGATCCGGCGCGGCGGCCAGGAGATGACGCTGACCGTCCCGATCGCCCGCAACCAGATGTACGACCTCAACGACGACACCAAGATCGTCAACGTGGGGTTCCTCGGCATCACGCCCACCCAGGCCATGCAGCGGCAGGGGCCCGGCGCCGTCGCCGAGGCGATGGGGTCGATGACCGAGCACACCGTGGGCGCGCTCGTCCGGATGCCGCAGAAGATGGTCGGCGTCTGGAACGCCGCGTTCGGCGGTGAGAAGCGCGACCCGAACGGCCCGGTCGGCGTCGTCGGCGTCAGCCGCATCGGCGGCGACGTCGCCGCCTCCAAGACCCTCACGACCACCCAGAAGGTCTGGTACTTCGTGATGCTGCTCGGCTCGCTGAACCTGGCGGTCGGGCTGTTCAACCTCGTCCCGCTGCTGCCGCTGGACGGCGGCCACATGGCGGGCGCGCTGCTGGAGGCGCTGAAGAAGGCGTTCGCCCGGGTCTTCCGCAAGCCCGACCCCGGCTACGTCGACGTCGCCAAGGCGCTGCCCGTCACCTATGTGATGGCGGCCGTCCTGATCGTCATGGGCGGCCTGCTCATCTACGCCGACGTGTTCAACCCGATCCGGTTCAAGGGCTGATCACACGGTGACCGGCATCTCGCCGGTCTTCAGGAACGCGTCCAGCGCCGCCTCGTAGGGGCCGATGTCCAGGCCCTGCGCGGCCAGCCACACGTCCGACCCGTACGTGCCCGCGTACCGCTCGCCACCGTCGCAGATCAGCGTCACCACGCTGCCGCGCTCGCCGCGCGCCCGCATCTGCGCGATCAGCTCCGCCGCGCCCCACATGTTCGTGCCCGTCGAGCCGCCGACGTCCCGGCCGCTGACCCGGCTCGTCCAGCGCATCGCCGCGACGGACGCCGCGTCCGGCACCTGGATCATCCGGTCGATCACCGTCGGCAGGAACGACGGCTCGACCCGCGGCCGGCCGATCCCCTCGATCCGCGAGCCCGCCGCGGTCCGCTCCGGGTCGCCGTCGGCGAACGACCCGAAGAACGCCGAGCCCTCCGGGTCCACCACCGCGAGCCGCGTCTGGAACCGCCGGTACCGGGCGTACCGGCCGATCGTCGCGGACGTCCCGCCCGTCCCGGCGCCGACCACCACCCAGGACGGCTCCGGGAACCGCTCCAGCCGCATCTGCTCGAAGATCGACTCGGCGATGTTGTTGTTGCCGCGCCAGTCCGTCGCCCGCTCGGCGTAGGTGAACTGGTCCATGAAGTGCCCGCCGCACTCGGCCGCGAGCCGCCGCGACTCGTCGTAGATCGACGACGGGTCGCCGACGAGATGGCAGCGGCCTCCGTAGAACTCGATGAGGCCGATCTTCTCCGGGCTCGTCGACGCCGGCATCACCGCCACGAACGGCAGCCCGAGCAGCCGCGCGAAGTACGCCTCCGACACCGCCGTCGACCCGCTGGAGGCCTCGATGATCACCGTTCCCTCGCGGATCCAGCCGTTCGCCAGCCCGTACAGGAACAGCGACCGCGCCAGCCGGTGCTTCAGCGACCCCGTCGGGTGCACCGACTCGTCCTTGAGGTACAGGTCGATGCCCCACTCCGGGGGCAGCGGGAACACGTGCAGGTGCGTGTCGGCGCTGCGGTTGGCGTCGGCCTCGACCTTGCGGATCGCCTCGGCGATCCAGGCCCGGCACCCCGGGTCGCAGCGGTCGGCGGTACGGCTCACGGTGATGTTCCCCTCGATCCTCGTCGATCGGCCGGGTCCCACGATATCGGCGCATGTCACCGGGCATTATGGTGCCCAGCAGGGGGACACATGATCGACCTTTTCCGGCACCGCATCGTGGAGACCGGGCGGCTGCCGCTGTTCGGCTTCTTCACCGCGTTCATCGTCACGTTCGTGCTGACGCGGGTGATCGTCCGGCTGATCCGCGCGAACGTGAGCGGCTGGTTCGGCAACGTGCGGGCCGGCGACACCCACGTCCACCACGTCGTGTTCGGCGTGGTGCTGATGCTGGTCGGCGGCATCGCGAGCCTCGCCACCCCGGACGCCTACGTCGCGCTGGACTGCGTCGCGGCCGTCGTGTTCGGGGCGGGCTCCGCGCTCGTGCTGGACGAGTTCGCGCTGCTGCTGCACCTCAGCGACGTCTACTGGACGGAGAAGGGCCGCGCGTCCGTCGACGCCGTGTTCGTCGCGATCGCCGTCACCGGGCTGCTGCTGCTCGGCATCCGCCCGTTCGGGTTCGCCGACGCCGTCCCGGACCCGGCGGGCAGCGCCCTCGCGCAGGCGTACTTCGCCTCGACCGTCGCCAACCTCGTCCTCGCGGTGATCACGCTGCTGAAGGGCAAGATCTGGACGGGCCTGATCGGGCTGTTCCTGCCCGTCCTGCTGGTGGTGGGCGCGATCCGGGTGGCGCGTCCGGGGTCGCCGTGGTCGCGCTGGCTGTACGGCCCGGACTCGCGCAAGTACCAGCGGGCGGTGCGCCGGGAGGTGCGGTTCCGGCGGCCGCTGATCCGGGCGAAGATCTGGGTGCAGGAGTTCATCGCGGGCCGGCACGACCTCATCCCGCCGGAGCTGCTGCAGCGCAGCGCCGACGCCGCCGAGCGCGCCCGCCGCCGCAGGCTGGCCCGCGCCGCCCGCAAGGCAGCCGCCCGGGACCGCCGCCGCACCGCCGCCCGGGGCCGCCGTCGGGCCGCCGTCCGGGACCAGCGCCGCGCCGCGGCCCGGGACGAGCGCCGCGCCGCGGGCCGCGGCCGCCGCAGCGTCGCCGACCGCCTGCAGCGCAGCGCCTTCGCGCGCGGCCGCACGAGCGCCGCCGCCCGCCGCCTGGCCCGCCGCCTGGGCGCCGACGACCCCCCGCCGCCGCCCCCGCCCCGCCGCAAACTCCCCACCACCCGCCGCTGACCCGCGTACGCAACAGGCCCAGCCACCGCCCCGGCGAAGCGGTCTCCGGCCCCGGCACCTGAGCCACCGACCGTGACCGGCGACAGGGTTTGTGCCCGGCCACGCGCCGACCCGAGCCGTCGCGATCGCGAGCGAAGCCAAGTTCGAGCCTGCGAGAACTTGATCGCGCAGCGAGGCCCCCAGGGCCGAGCCGGAGCGATGCAGCGATCGCACGCAGTGCCCGTGGAAGGAAGGCGCTCCAGCGCCTGACGCCGAGGGCGCTGCTAATAAACAGGTGCCACGGCGCGGACGGTTTCGATGGTGTCGGCTTCGGCGGCGGTCTTGTCGGGGCGGTAGCGGAGGACGCGGGCGAAGCGGAGGGCGATGCCGCCGGGGTAGCGGGGGCTCTGCTGGACGCCGTCGAAGGCGATCTCGACGACGAGTTCAGGCCGGACGTGGACGGTCCAGTCGTCCTCGCGGACGGCGAGCTCGCGGAGCTTCTCGGTCTGCCAGGCGAGGAGCTCGTCGGTGAGGCCCTTGAACGTCTTGCCGAGCATGACGAAGCCGCCGGTCTCGGGGTCGCGGGCGCCGAGGTGCAGGTTGGACAGCAGGCCCTGGCGGCGGCCGTGGCCCCATTCGACGGCGAGGACGACGAGGTCGAGGGTGTGGCGGGGCTTCACCTTGATCCAGCCGGCGCCGCGGCGGCCGGCGGTGTAGGGGGTGTCGAGGGACTTGACGAGGACGCCTTCGTGGCCGCGGGCGACGGCGTCGTCGAAGAAGTCCTTGGCGGCGGACGAGTCGGCGGTGACGATCCGCGGGATCCGCAGGGGCTCGGGGACGGCCCGGACGAGCGCCGCGCTGCGGTCGGCGCCGGGCGCGTCGAGGAGGTCGTCGCCGTCGAGGTGGACGACGTCGAAGAGGAACACGGTGAGGGGGACGGGTTCGGTGTCCTTGGCGGTGCGGGTCGCGGTGCGGGCGGCGGTGACCTGGAACGGGTAGGGGGAGCCGTCGGGGCGCAGCGCGATGACCTCGCCGTCGAACACGGCGTCGCGGACGGGCAGTTCGCGGACGGCGGCGACGACCTCGGGGAGCCGGGCGGTGATGTCGTCGAGGGTCCGGGTGAACACGCGGACGTCGCCGTCGCGGACGTGGATCTGGGCGCGGATGCCGTCGAGCTTCCACTCGACGGCGGCTTCGGCCTTCAGCTTGGCGAACGCCTCCTCCACCGACGGGGCGGACGCGGCGAGCATCGGCTTGACGGGGCGTCCGACCTCCAGGGTGAACGCCTGCAGCCCGTCGGCGCCGTCGGCGAGGGCGGCGGTGGCGACGGGGCCGAGGGAGCCGCGCAGCATGACGGCGCGGCGGACCTGGGCGGACGGCACTCCGGCCGCGGCGGCGATCGCCTCGGCCATGACGCCGTCGAGGGCGCCCTGGCGCAGCTCGCCGGCCAGCAGCCGGATGAGGAAGCCCTGCTCGTCGCGGGTGGCGCGGCCGAGGAGGGCGGCGACGAGGTCGCGGCGGCGGGCGACGGACCCGGCGCCGGACACCGCGCCGATCTCGGTGAACGCGGCGTCGACCTCGGGGACGGTGAGGGACGGCTCGGCGGCGGGCGGCGGGACGTCGCGCAGCGCGGCGTAGCCGACGCCGATCTGCCGCTGCGGCAGCTCTCCGGACAGGTAGGCGACGACGGTCGCGGCCTCGCCGGGCTCGGCGGCGCGCAGGCACTCCGCGAGCGCCGTGATCTTGGCCTTGCGGCCGGAGGTGCCGGCCACCTCCCGGGACGTCCGCGCGATCTCCGCTATCAGCACCTCCCCATTGTGACCACGGCGTCTGACAATTGACCCGGGCGGGACCCCTGGTCAGCCGGGGCGGTGCTGACTACGTTGACCAGTGGCGGGGTCGATGACGCGCGGGGGAGTGAGGAGCGGGGCGTGGGGCTGCAGCGCGAGCCGTTCCACCGGGTCTACTCGGCGCCGGAGCCGCCGTCGCCGAAGCGCCGCCCGCGGTTGCTGGTGCTGCTGGTCGCGGTGGTGGCGTTCTGCGGGGCCGCGGCGGTGGTGTTCGTGCTGATGCCGGGGCACGGGAAGGACGCGGCGTCGCCGCGGACGTCGCCGTCCGGCGGCACGGCGCCGGGCCGGACGACGGAGCCGCCGAGCCCGTCCGGGACGCCGAGCCCGTCCGAGACGCCGATGCAGGAGCAGACGGTGGCGTCGCTGCCGAAGCCGTGCGCGATGGTGTCGGGCCGCACCGTCGGCAGGACGATCCCGAAGGCCCGGCGGGACGAGAGCGCGAACTCGACGTTCACGACGTGCACGTACACGGCGCAGGGGCCGAGGTTCCGGTGGCTGCGGGTGGAGGTGAACCTGCACGCGCCCGCGAAGACGCCGACGCCGGTGCAGGACGCGGAGGGCGACTACCGGGCGTCGTGGACGCAGGCGCACGACGCGCCGCTGGTCCGGACGATCAGCCTGCGGCGGCAGCGGGGGATCGGCGACGAGGCGTTCCGGTGGTTCAAGGCCGACGACGGGCAGCCGACGGTGGTCGGCGAGGTGACGGCGCGGTTCCGGAACGTGCTCGTGACGGTCAGCTACAGCGAGCAGGCGGCGAAGGGCGCCGCGGACGCCCGGGAGGGGGCGTGCCTCGGCACGGCCGAGGGCGTCGCGCGCGAAGTCCTGGCCACCTTGGCGCATTTCTGACCTGAATCGGCCGATCATGGCTTATTTTCTGTCAGAAGCTTCTAAGGTGTTTCCGGTAAAGGGGAGGAAGTGCGGCGGTCGTGCCCCCACCCGTGTCCGGCGGCCGGCGTGCTTTGCGGTGCATGGGGAGGAGGAGGTCGACGACGTGACCGTTTCCGCGGTTGGAGTGTCCTGGGTGAGGTGATCTCCAGGTCAGCAGCCCGTCCCGTCGAAGGGGCCGTGGAGTGGACCCCGCTCCGCGGCCCTTCGCGTTCCCGATTCCGGGACCACTGGAAAACCGTGCGGTATTCGGCTGCTGCCATTGTGTCACCGAATTCGTTTCGGTGCCGGGCGAAATGGCCGCGGAGTAGAACCGGTTACGATTTCGCGAGTCCCGCACGAACCCACACGTCACGGGCCCGGCCGTCCAGGAATCCGACCTCGTCGAAGAACGCGGTGCACTTGCGGAACGCCCACGCCATCGTCTCCCGGCGGTGCTCGCTGCGCGCCGCGACCCGGCGGGCCAGCTTCGGGTCCAGCCCGACGGCGGTGTAGCACGACGGGTGGATCACCTGCGTGGCCATCAGCCGGGTGCCCTGCGCCAGCGCGTACGCCGCCGCCCGCCGCCGCACCGGCGACGCGTGCGCGACGAGCCGCTTCAGCTCCTCCCGCGCGTACTTGATGTGCCGCGCCTCCTCGATCACGTGGATGCGGGTGACCTGCCGGATCATCGGCTGCACGGCCTCGTCCGGGAACGTCAGCCGCTGGAACGCGTCGGTGAACTCCTCCACCACCAGCGTCCCCGCGAACATCGGCATCGGGTCGTACACGGCCCCGAACAGCTTCGCGAAGTGGTACTCCAGCGCCCGCGGCCGGTGCGTGCGCAGCCCGCAGGTGCGCACCATCCGGCCGAACATCTTCGAGTGCCGGCACTCGTCGGCGATCTCCGTCAGCGCGTAGGCGACGTGCTCGCTGTCGTAGCGGCTCCGGTAGGCGTGCTGGACGAGCGCCTGCATCAGCAGCATCTCCGACCAGATGCCGAACGAGGCGATGCTGCACATCTCCCGCTTGGTCAGCTCCACCCGCTGCCGGTGCGTCAGCCCGTCCCACAGCGGCGTCTCGTAGATCGACACCAGCTGCGGCGCCATGTACCAGACGTCGGGGTCCTGCGGCGCGTCCCAGTCGACGTCGGTGTCGGGGTCGAAGGAGTGCTTGCGGGACGTCCGCAGCAGCCGCTCGGCGACCACCTCCCGGTCGGTGAGCTCCAGCGTGTGGTCGCCGTCCTTGCAGCGGATCCGCGCGGTCCAGGTGGCGGGGCGGTCGGTCAGCAGTTCGGGGGGCATCGATCCTTCTCCTCTCCCGGGGGAGGCCGAGGAGGGCCGCGAGGCCGTGCGCCGCACGGCGGGGCCGGCCCTATTGCACGGGGATTCTGGCGAGCAGGCGGGTGGACGCCGGCGAGATGCGGGACAGGGCGTGCAGCAGGTGTCCCTCGAAGTTGACCGGGACCACGGCCTTGTTCTTGACGATGGCGTCGACGACCCGCTCGGCGACCTTCTCCGCCGGGTACCGGCGCAGCCGGATCGCCTTCTCGCCGCGGGCGCGGACGCGCTCGCGGTGCGCGGCGTCGCCGCCGACGAACGTGCCGTTCTTGACGATGTTGGTGCTGGCGAAGCCGGGGCACACGGCGGTGACGCCGATCCGCGAGGACGCCAGCTCGGCGCGCAGGCACTCGCTGAGCATCAGCACCCCGGCCTTGGTGGTGCAGTAGGCGGGCAGCGAGCGGGTCGGCGCGAACGCGGCGGCGGACGCGATGTTGACGATGTGGCCGCCGAAGTTGGGCTTGTCGGGCTTGTTCGGCAGCGCGTTGACGCGCTCGACCATCTGCTTGCCGAACAGCCGGGACCCGTGGATGACGCCCCACAGGTTGACGCCGAGGATGCGGTTCCAGTCCTCCACACCGTGGTCGAGGAACGGGCCGCTGACGGCGATCCCGGCGTTGTTGACGACGATGTCGGGGACGCGGTGGGCCTGCCGCACCTCGGCGGCGAACGCCTCCATCGCGGCGGCGTCCGCCACGTCCACCTCGTAGGCGCCGCCGCCGGGGCCGAGGGTCTTGGCGAGGGTCACGGTCCGCTCGGCGGACGGCAGGTCGATGTCGGCCGCGAGGACGGTCGCGCCGCGTTCGGCGAGGGCCAGCGCGATGGCGCGGCCGAACCCGCTGCCGGCTCCGGTGACGACGGCGAGCGCCCCGTCGAAGTGCGCGAGTGGCATGCAGACCTCCGAGATGTCCCGAGCGGAATGATCTCCAACCGTACTCAGCCCGCCGCGGCCTCGGCGATGACGGCGTCGACCTCGGCCTTGCGCTCGGCCTCCTCGGCGGCGAACCGCTCGGCGTCGAGCTTCTCGGCGATGTCCTCGTCCTGGTTCATCAGCGCTTCGAGGTCGGCCTTGGACATGTCGAGGACGCCCATGTCGTCGTACGTCCGCTGGATCCGCTCGCTCCAGAGGCCGATGTCCTTCACGCACGGGACGATCCGGCTGAACAGCAGGCTCTGGAACATCTTCATGTAGGGGGAGTTCTCCACCATCTCGTCGACCTCCTTCGGGTCGATGCCGAAGTTGGTCCAGATCTCCCGGCCGCGGATGCGGTCGCGCATGAGGTAGCAGCCCTCGATGACGAAGTCCTCGCGCTCCTTCAGCTCGGGCGCGGACAGCTGCTTGTAGTAGTCGCGCAGGGCGAGCCGGCCGAACGCGACGTGCCGGGCCTCGTCCTGCATGACGTAGGCGAGGAGCTGCTTGGGCAGCGGCTTGGTGGTGATGTCGCGGATGACGCCGAACGCGGCGAGCGCGAGGCCCTCGATGAGCACCTGCATGCCGAGGTAGGGCATGTCCCAGCGGGAGTCGGTGAGGGTCTCGTTCAGCAGGTCCTGCAGCTTGGTGTTGATCGGGTAGACCATCCCGACCTTCTCGTGCAGGAACCGCGTGAACAGCTCGACGTGCCGGGCCTCGTCCATGGTCTGCGTGGCGGAGTAGAACTTGGCGTCCAGGTCGGGCACCGACTCGACGATCCGGGCGGCGGTGACCATCGCGCCCTGCTCGCCGTGCACGAACTGGGAGAACTGCCAGGACGTGGAGTGCTGGCGCAGCTCGCCGCGCTGCTTCTCGGTGAGCTTGTCCCAGTACTTGGTGCCGTAGATGGCGAGGGACTGGTCGGGGACGCCGAGGACGTCGTACGGGTCGACCTCCAGGTCCCAGTCGATCCGCTTGACCGAGTCCCACTGCTTGTCCTTGCCCTTCTGGTACAGGGCGAGGAGCCGGTCCCGGCCGTCGTCGTACTCCCAGGTGAACCGGGTGTCCCCGGCCAGGGGCACGTTCCAGGTGGACTTGCCGACGGGCTCGGTGTAAAGGTCATGGGTCGACACGGGCGTTCCTCCCCGAGGGCGCGACACGTACGATGTACGTAAGACGTACGTTGTACGTACCGTGTCACGGTGCACTTACGGGTGTCAACGGCGGGAAGGGGCGGGACCGATGAACGGCGACGTGACGTCCGACACGCCGGCGCCGCGACCCGTCCTCACCAGGGCGCGGATCGTGCAGGCGGCGGTCGGGCTGATCGAGCGGGAGGGCGCGGGCGCGCTGTCGATGCGCCGCGTCGCGGCCGAGCTGGGCGTCGCGGTGATGTCGCTCTACAACCACGTGCCGAACAAGGACGCGCTGCTCGAAGGCGTCGCCGAGCACGTCATCGCCGGCCTGGAGCTGGAGGACGACCCGTCCGAGCCGTGGCAGACGCGGGCGCGCGCGCTCGTGCGGGCGTTCCGGAAGGTCGCGCACGACTACCCGCGCTGCATGACGATCGTCCTCACCCACAAGATCGACACCCAGCTCGGGCTGCGCCCCGCCGAGCGGGCCCTCGCGCTCGCCGACGCCGCCGGCTTCGACGGCCCCACCTCGGTGCGGATCATGCGCGCGCTGATGGCGTACGCGCTCGGCGCGCAGCTCCGCGAGACCGGCGTGGTGAAGACGCTGGACAACCTCGTCGAGACCCCGGCCGAGTCGTGGGCGAGGCTGGACGCCGCCGAGTTCCCGCACGTGGTCGCGCTCTCCGAGGAGCTCGCCAGCCACGACCCGGAGACCGACTTCGAGTTCGGCCTGGACCTCCTCATCACCGCCCTGGACGCGCTCCCCCGGAGGAGGAGTCAGTCCAGGTAGGGGCTGAGGCCCTTCCAGCAGAAGTCGGTCATGTAGCGGGCGGCGTCCTCGACGGTCACCTCGGGGTGCCAGGTCCGCCACTGGGCGAGGCGCTCGCACGCGCCGATGATGATCTCGGTGAACGCGGCGATCGCCTGCCCGCCGGCGTGCGGGACGAAGGCGGTGAGCACCCCGGAGATCAGCTCGCTCTGCTGCCGGCGGGTCGCCTCCACCGCCTCGACGGTCTCCTGCGACCCGGCCGCCGGCTCGCGCAGCAGCATCGCGAACGACTTGCTGTGCGCGTCGATGAACCCGAAGTAGGCGACCATCCCGCGCCACAGGATGTCCTCCGGCGTGGTGGCGCCCGCCATGGCCTTCTGCGTGACGTCCAGCAGTTCGGCCTTGGACCGGCTGACGCACGCGACGAGCAGCCCGTCCTTGGAGCCGAAGTACTCGTAGAGCATCGGCTTGGAGACGCCGCAGCGGTCGGCGATCTCGTCCATCGAGGTGCCCTGGTAGCCGCGCTCGCCGAACACCTCCTCGGCCACGTCCAGCATCTGCCGCTCGCGCTCCGCGCGCGACATCCGGCGGCGGCGCTGCGGGGGATGCGGTGTGGCGGCACTCACAGCGGAATCCTATCTGTTGGACCTACCGTCAGTAAGCTACTCATAGTAACTTACCCCGAGTAGGTTACCGCGAGAGGACGGGATATGAGCGAGCGCGCCCCGGCGATCGTCATCATCGGCTCCGGCTTCGCCGGGCTCGGCATGGCCATCCGGCTGAAGCAGTCCGGCTTCCACGACTTCGTCATCCTGGAGAAGAGCGAGGCCCTCGGCGGGACCTGGCACGACAACACCTATCCCGGCTGCGCCTGCGACGTCCCGTCGCACATGTACTCCTTCTCCTTCGAGCTCAACCCGGGCTGGTCGCGGATGTTCGCGCCGCAGCCCGAGATCCGCTCCTACATGGAGCGCACCGCCGACAAGTACCGCGTCCGCGAGCACATCCGCTTCGGCAGCCACGTCGACAGCATGGAGTACCAGGACGACTCCCGCCGGTGGAACGTCACCCTCACCGACGGGACGGTCCTCACCCCCCGCGCCGTCGTCTCCGGCATCGGCGCCCTGCACATCCCCTCGTTCCCCGACCTGCCGGGCATCGAGAAGTTCGAGGGCACCACCTTCCACTCCGCCGAGTGGGACCACTCCTACGACCTCACCGGCAAGCGCGTCGCCGTCATCGGGACGGGCGCGTCCGCGATCCAGTTCGTCCCGCAGGTCGCGAAGAAGGCCGGGGAGCTGGTGCTGTTCCAGCGGACGCCGCCGTGGATCCAGCCGAAGCCCGACTTCACCTTCCCCAAGCCCGTCCGCACCGCGTTCGACAAGGTGCCGGGCGCCGCGCGCGCGTTCCGCAACGGCATCTACTGGGCGCTGGAGGCCCGCGCGATCGGCTTCACCATCGACCCGCGGCTGTCGCTCCCGCAGGAGAAGCTCGCCAGCCGCCACCTGGCGAAGCAGATCCCCGACCCGGAGTTGCGCGCCAAGGTCACGCCGGACTACACCATCGGCTGCAAGCGCGTCCTGCTGTCCAACGACTACTACCCGGCCCTGACCCGCCCGAATGTGACCGTCGAGACGTCCGGCATCGCCGAGGTGCGGGAGCGCTCCGTCGTCACGAAGGACGGCGAGGAGTACGAGGTCGACTGCATCATCTACGGCACCGGCTTCAAGGTCGTCGACGCGCTCAACGAGCTGCGCGTCACCGGCCGGAACGGCGTCAAGCTGCAGGAGATCTGGGCGGACGGCATCGAGGCGCACCGCGGCACCACCATCCCCGGCATGCCGAACTTCTTCATGCTGCTCGGCCCGAACACCGGCCTCGGCCACAACTCCGTCGTCTTCATGATCGAGGTGCAGATCCAGCAGGTGCTGAGCTGCCTGCGGCTGCTGCAGGAGTCCGGCGCCGACGCGATCGAGCCGAAGCCCGAGGCGTCCCGCCGCTTCAACGACCGGATGCAGAGGCGGCTGCGCCGCGCCGTGTGGAACGAGGGCGGCTGCAACAGCTGGTACCTCGACGACCAGGGCGTCAACCGGACGCTGTGGCCTGGCCACACCTTCGAGTTCTGGGCCGGCAACCGCAAGGCCAAGCCCGAGGAGTACCTCCTCACCCGCTGACCCGGGCGCTCGGACGTGCTAGGGAGAGGGCATGCCGAAGCCACTGATGCCGCGGCGCCTGCGCCGCATCAACAAGGCCGTCACGAACCGGGTGCAGGGCGTCTACGCGCCCTACCTGCCGCCGCTCGCCGTCATCGTCCACAAGGGGCGGGCGTCCGGACGCGAGTACCGGACGCCCGTCACGGCGTTCCGCAGCGGTGACCGGCTCATCGTCGGCCTGCCGTACGGGGCCGACACCGACTGGGTGCGCAACCTGCTCGCCGAGGGGCGCGGCGGCGTCGAGCGGCTCGGCCGGGTCCGGCGGATCGGCCGCCCGCGCGTGCTGACGGCCGCCGACGCCGCCGACCTGCCGGCCGCCGCGCGGCCCCTCACCCGCTTCATGGACGTGCTGGTCGCCGACCTGGACGGCTGACCGGCCGCGTCCCCGGCGAACGGGGCCACGTCTCCGGCGAACCCGGCGGCGTCCCCGGGCGAACCCGGCGGCGTCCTCGGGCGAACCCGGCTACTTCTCCGGCGCGAACATCGGGCGGAAGCCCGCGACGAGCTGCCGGACCACCGGACGCTGCTCGGCGGGCGTGCGGCCGCGCAGGTCGTGGATCGGGTCGAGGCCGTCGTAGTACGGCGCGAGCGCCAGGAACGGCAGCATGGTGAGGATCATCGTGGCGAGGACCTGCAGGTCGGCGTCCTCGCGGATGCCGCCCTGCGCCTTCCACAGCTCCAGCGTCGGATGGATGACCTGGAGGTAGTGCTGGTTCGCGGTGTCGCGCACCACCGACCGGACGCTGTTGTCCAGCTCGAAGTTCGTCGCGGCGGTGACGGCGCGCTCCAGCGGGTGGTCGGCCATGTACTCGGTCCAGTCGCACAGCACGTCGAACAGCCACTCGTCGAAGGACTGGTCGAAGTCGACGCGGGCGATCCGCCGCTCCATCTCCTCGCGGATCCGGCGGGACGCCTCGTCGCACACGAACGCGAAGAACTCCAGCTTGTCGCTGAAGTACTGGAAGAGCGAGCCCTTGGCGATGCCGGCCTCGCGGGCGATGGTGTTCAGGCTGCCGGTCGAGTACCCGTGCTCTCCGAACTCGCGCATCGCCACCTCGAGCACCCGTTCCCGCTTGGCGACGTTGAGGCGGAACCACGTGGACGTTGGCATGGACCCCTTCGACTTTCCGTCAGGAACCGGTAACCCGGAGGTCAGGATAACGGTCCATCGCTTCTCGTGTGAACCAAATGTCACTCTCGCGCGTCGGCCTCCGCGCCCGCGGCCGGTTCCAGGTACTGGAGCGTGAACTCGGCGGACGCGAAGTCGCCGCCCTGCGGCGTGCCCGGCCCGACGAACGTGTCCGGAATGCCGTAGTCGGCCGCGTCGTCCTGCGGCCGGTAGCCGAGCCTGCCGTCCAGCTCCCAGAACCGCCGCGCGTTCGCCGACACCGCGTACGCCGCGAGGAACCCCGGCGCCGGGACCGTCAGCGCCGCGAGCACGAAACCGGCGCAGTCCCGGTGGCTCAGCCAGGTCGCCAGGTGGCGCGGCTCGTTCGGCACCGCGTCGAGGCTGCCGATCCGCAGGCACACCACGTCCAGCCCGAACTTGTCGACGTACAGCCGGGCGAGCGCCTCCACCGCGACCTTGCTGACCCCGTACAGGCCGTCCGGGCGCGGCGGCATCTCCGCCGACACCGTCACGGTGGACGGGTACAGGCCGGTCAGCCGGTTGCTGCTCGCCAGCACCACGCGCCGGACCCCGGTCACCCGCGCCGCCTCCAGCATCCGCTGCGCGCCCAGGATGTTGCCCTCGACCAGTTCCGGGAACGGCGCCTCGTCCCGCACCCCGGCGAGGTGCACGACCGCGTCCGCGCCCGCGACGACCTCCGCCGCGTCCGACAGGTCGGTGCGGTGCACCACCTCGTTCGGCGCCTCCGCCTCCAGCGGCGCCCGGTCGGCCAGCACCAGCGTGCTCGCCGCCTCGCGCAGCGGCCCCCGCACGGCGGACCCGACCCGGCCCGCCGCCCCCGTCAGCACGATCCTTCCGAGTGTCATCCCAGCAGTCTCCCAGCGTTCGCGCGGGCTCGGCACAGGGGACTCGCCCAGCGGTCCGCTCCTCGGCGAACCCGCAGATTTCCGTGCGACGGATTTCTGAGGCATGTGATCATTCTTTGCCGCTCCGACAATGCCGGTGCGCGCCGCACGAAACCGCTGATGAACCCGTCTACTGCGACCGTGTCGTGGTGCCCGCGCCCGACCGCCGCACCGGCGGCGCGATGCGTCCGGAGAGCACTCTAGCTCGCCGGACGCCTCGGCCGGATCGAGCGCCAGGCGCCGTCCGCGCGTTCTGATG
Source organism: Actinomadura sp. NPDC048394 (assembly GCF_040651755.1). Taxonomy (NCBI): domain Bacteria; kingdom Bacillati; phylum Actinomycetota; class Actinomycetes; order Streptosporangiales; family Thermomonosporaceae; genus Actinomadura; species Actinomadura sp. NPDC048394. The sequence goes on from NZ_JBEZJL010000067.1 coordinate 39,225, forward strand.
CGCAATCCTTGATAACGCGGGCCATTGGCCGTCCGGAGTAATTCGTCGTCCGCTGACAACCTTTTCCGTGCGCCTTGAAGCGTCATTCGGCAGCTGATTCGATCGCCTCATCGATCGGGACGGAAACCGGAGGGTGGAGGTGGGGGCGGGTGCGCTCACGGTCGGCCGGCGGTGCGGTGTTCGCGGGGCTCGGGGTGGCGGCGGTGCTCGCCGTGTCCGGGGCGTCCCCGGTGATCGCCGAGCCCACGCCGTCGACGTCCCCGTCCGGCGGGTCGCCCTCGCCGTCCGACAGCCCCACGCCGACGCCGACCGGTTCGCCGACGGACGACCCGACCACGCCGCCGCCGGACACCGGCTCGCCCACGCCCACCGACTCGGCCACCCCCACGCCGTCGCACAGCTCGACGCCGACGCCGTCGCACACGCCGACGCACACGCCGGACGAGCCGGGCAGGCCGGCGAAGCCGGTGCTGGCGGTCGCGGCGACGGTGTCGTCGGCGACGGTCCGTCCCGGCGACGCGGTCACCGCCACGGTCCGGGTGTCGGCGTCCGGCGCGACCGCGTCCGGGACCGTGCTGCGGGCGTCGGCTACGGGCGGCGCCACGGCCGCCCCGGCCGAGCAGGGCCTCGGCAGCGTGGGGTCGGGCGGGACGTCGGCGACGGTGACCGTGCGGGTCCCGGCCGGGGCCGAGCCCGGGACGATCAAGCTCACCGTCGGGGTGTCGGCGTCGCACGCGACCACCCGGACGCGCACCTACACGCTCGTCGTCACCGAACCGTCCGGCGCGCTGCCGCCCGGCATCACCCCGGGCTCCCTGCCGCCCGGCGTCCCGCCGATCACGCCCGCGAGCGTGCCCGGGCTGACCGGCCCGGACGTCGTGCTGCCGCCGGTCGTCGGCCCGCAGACCGCGCCCGCGCCGATCGCGCCGGTACCGGTGGCGAACCTGCGCGCGCTGCCCCGGGACTCCTCGGACCTCGACGACCTCACCGCGCTGCAGGCGGGGGTGCTGGCCGCGATGGCCTCCTCGGTGACGCTGCTCCTCCTCAGACTGCGGCTGGCCCGCCGGGAGGGCGTCTCGCCCCGGCGGCCCGGCCGCCTCCACCTGCGTCCGGCCCGCCTCCACCTGCGTCCGGCCCGCCTCCACCTGCGTCCGGCGCGCGTCCGCCCCGCCGGGCCGCCGGTGCGGGCCGTCCCGCCGCAGCCGGTGCGGCCCCGGCCGAGGCCGGCGGACCCGCGGCCCGTGGCGGTCTGGACGGTCGCGTCCTGGTCGACCCCGGAGGCCAGGGCGGCGCTGCGAGCGGAGGCCGCGCCGAAGGTGGACTGGCGGGAGCCGGAGCCGAGGCCCACCGCCGCCCGCCGGCGCCGGAGCAGGCACGCCCGCCGCGGCCCGCGCCTCGCGCTCCTGCCCGCCCGTGCCCGCTGAGCCTGTGCCCGCTGAGTCTGTGCCCGCTGAGCCCGAGCGGCCGGAGCGGCCGGAGCGGTCAGCGGGCGAGGCGGATGAGGATGCGGCACACCTCGTCGATGACCTCGGCGGCCTCCGCCTCGCCCTCGGCCGTCGCGATCTCCCGGCCCGCCTCGCCGATCACGGTGGTCAGCACCAGGCTCAGCACCTGGCCCGCGCGGCCCGCCGGGGCGCCGGACGTGCCGCGCAGCAGCTTGGTGTTCTGCGCGATCCAGTGCTGCGCCCGGCTGCGGCGCATCAGCGACGACCCGGACGGCCCCTCGCCGCCGTGGAACAGCCGCGCCGCCTCCCGCCGCTCCCAGCACACCCGCAGATAGGCGCGGGCGCCCGCGATGAACAGCGCGATCGGGTCGTCCTCGCCGGACTTGCGGGCGGCGGACACCGCCCGCGCGGCGCTCTCCTCCTGCTCCTCGGTGAGCTCCTCCCACAACGCCACGTACAGGCCGGCCTTGCCGCCGTAGTGGTGGTACAGGCTGCCGACGCTGATGCCGGACCGTTCGACGATCTCGGCGATGCCCGCGTCGGCGTAGCCGCGGTCGGCGAACACCCGCTGCGCCGCGGTCAGCAGCGCCTGCCGCGTGGCGTCCGCGCGCGCCCACTGCCGCCGGTCGGTGCCGGCCTCGCCCGCGCCGCCCGCCGGGCGCGTCCTGCTCGTGGTCATCCCCACATCGTGCCCGGATCGCGGCCGGGTCACCAGCACGCGGCGCCGGCCGCGTCCCGGTGCCGGTCTCAGTACCAGTGGTGCGCGGACCACCACGACCACGCCCCGCACGGGTCGTGGTAGCGGGCCTTGATGTAGCCGAGACCCCACGCGATCTGCGTGGGGGAGCTGGTGCGCCAGTCGGAGCCCGCGCTGGCGAGCTTGGAGCCGGGCAGCGCCTGCGGGATCCCGTACGCGCCGCTGCCGGGGTTGACGGCCCGCTCGTTCCAGCCGCTCTCGTGGTTCCAGAGCGTCAGCAGCGACGACCAGCAGTTGCCCCAGCCCTTGGCGGCGTTCATCTTCTTGCCGTACGCCTTGTTCTGCGCGGCGCTCGGGTTCGACTTGGCGAGCTTCTCCTTCTCCTTCTCGGCCTTCAGCTTCGCGCGGGCCGCGGCGTCCTTCTTGGCCTGCTCCTTGAGCTTCTTCATGTACGCCTGGTGCTCCTTGTAGGCGCGCTCCTTGGCGGCCGCTATGGAGTCGGCGGTGACGGCGTCCATGTCGAAGCCCTGGAGGCGGGCGAGCATGTCGTTGGTCGAGATGGGCCCGTTCGCTGCGGCCTTCGGCGGATCGGCCTCGCCCAGCAGCTTGTTCCAGTCGACGAACACCACGGCGCCGGCGAGCACCGCGATGCCCGCGACGGTGATGGTGACGTTGTGGGTGAGCAGCTTCCAGGCCCGCCGCCGCCCCTCCGGGCGGTAGCGCTCGGGAAGGTCCCGCGACGCGTCCCCGTAGGGGCCGGGCGGTCCGTACGGGTCGGACGAGGCGAGCGTGCCGAGCGCCTCGGGGGACTGCCTGGGCGCCGGGACCCGGGCGGCCCGGCGGCCGCCGGCGCCCCGCTCCCCGGCCCGCCGCTGACCGCCGCGCCGCTGCTCGGAGCGGGTGCGGCCGGAGGCGGAACCGGTGCGTCTGCGCGTGCCGTGACTCTGTGGCATAGGAGAAGACTGCCTTATCGCCCGGGTCTTGTGTTGTCGATGACGATGTACGCAGGCGATGTCACAGCCGGTTCACCGCTCGCCCGGCCGGCCCCGCCGGGGTCAGAGCTCGAGGTCGCCCGCCGCGAGCCGGGCCGGCTGGAGCGCCTCGAACAGGTCGCGGTGCATCCCGTCGAACGGCGCGAGCGCGCCCGCCGGGTCCTCCAGCGCGAGGTTCGCGGCGTTGACCTGCTCGCGTCCCGCCGCGGTGATCTGCACGAGGGTGGCGCGCCGGTCGCTCGGGTGCCGGGCCCGCTCGACGAGCCCGGCGGCCTCCAGTTGGTCCACGGTCAGCTTCACGGTCGTCGGGTGCATCATCAGGATCCGGCCGAGGGTGCTCAGCCGGGCGTTGCCGGTGCCGATGAGCGCCAGCGTGGTCAGCAGGAAGTAGCCGGTGCGGCTCAGCCCGAACCTCTTCAGCTCGGTGTCCAGCGCCTTCTTGAGCATCTGGTGGAGCCGCTCGACCGAGCTGATCGCCATGAACGGCCACGGCCCGCCGGCCATGCCCTGCCCCGACCAGCGGTCCCTGATGCCGGTGACCAGCGGGTCCACGCCGTCCTCCCGGGCTCGTTCCGCGCCTTGCCGCGCCTCGGTACGCACGCCGGAGATCGTAGCTTCGGACAAATCATGATGTAAGTACTCGCTTCTTAGAACTTCTTCCAATAGAGTGCTCCAGATCACAAGCGGGACGCCTGTGTCCGTGTGACCCTGGTGGCCTCGTGAGTGATACCGGTCTCGACCGAGACCACAGGTGGCGCGGAACACCCCTAGGACACAGCGGCGCCCCCGTGGTAGGGCAGGGAACCGGAGTATCGGATGGGCGCCGACGTCCGAGAACGAAGGAGGCTGGGATGACCCTTCACGCACCCCCCGCGGGGGAGGGCACCGGCTGATGGCCCTGAGCCTGACCAAGGCCCCGGACCTGGCACGCCGACGGGTCGAGCGCGCGCTCGACGAGACCGGGCTGCTGTGCGTGACCCTCCTGGAGGGGCTGCGCCGCACCTGGGACCTGCGCCAGTGGTGGGGCGAGTTCGTCGAGCAGTGCTGGTTCCTCGCCCGGGTGACCAGCGTGCCCGTGATGCTGATCGCGGTGCCGCTCGGCGCCACCATCTCGCTGCAGGTCGGCGACATCGCCCGGCAGCTCGGCGCCCAGTCGGGCACCGGCGCGCTGCTGACCGCCGCGATGATCCAGCAGGTGGCCCCGCTGGCCGCCGCGCTGCTGGTCTCCGGCGTCGGCGGCTCGGCCATCACCGCGGACATGGGCGCCCGCAACATCCGCGACGAACTCGCGGCCATGGAGGTCATGGGCATCAACCCGATCCACCGCCTGGTCACCCCGCGGCTGTGGGCGGCGAGCATGGTCTCCGGCCTGCTCTGCTCCGTCGTGATCCTGGCGGGCGTGCTCGGCGGCTACTACTTCAACGTCATCCAGCAGGGCGTCAGCCCGGGCGCGTTCTTCGACGGCGCGACGACCCTGCTGCAGTTCTCGGACCTGGTCATCACCCTGTTCAAGGCGTGGATCTTCGGGTTCATCGCGGCCGCGGTCGCCTGCTACATGGGCATGAACTGCGACCTCGGACCGGTCGGCGTCGGCCGGGCGGTGAACAAGGCGGTGGTGGTCACCTCGATCGTGGTGTTCGCCACCAACTACATCCTCACCATGATCTACCAGGTCCTGTTCCCCCCGAGGTTCTGATGGTCGCCATTTCCCCCGTACGCAAGCTGGGCCGGGCCTTCAAGGGCCGCGCGGCCGGGCTGTCGGCCTCGGCCAACCTGCCGATCTTCCTCGGCCGGGTGCTGTACCACCTGTTCGTCGACATCATCGTCCGGCGCAAGTACGGCAAGACGCTGGCCAAGCAGGTCAGCGACATCACCGTCGGCGTCGGCGCGCTGGTGATCGGCGGCGGCATGATCTTCGTCATCGCGACGATGTCGCTGGCCACCGGCGCGATGGTCGGCCTGCAGGGCTACCCCGGGCTGGAACGCATCGGCGCGGAGGCGTTCACCGGCCTGGTCGCCAGCTACTCCAACGTCCGCGAGGTCACCCCGATCATCGCGGGCGTGGCGCTGGTCGCGCAGGTCGGCACCGGGTTCACCGCGGAGATCGGCGCGATGCGGATCTCCGAGGAGATCGACGCGCTGGAGGTCATGGGCATCAACTCGCTGGCCTACCTGGTGTGCACCCGGGTCGCCGCCGGCGTCATCGCCCTGGTCCCGCTCTACCTGGTGTCGCTGTTCATGGCGTTCTTCGCCACGAGGTTCATCACGATCCAGTACTTCGGCCTGTCGCCCGGCATCTACGACTACTACTTCCACCTGTACCTGCCGCCGATCGACGTGTTCTACAGCGTCATCAAGGTCGCGGTGTTCGCGTTCATCGTGATGTTCATCCACTGCTACCGCGGCTACTACGCCGCGGGCGGCCCGGTCGGCGTCGGCGTCGCCGCGGGCCGCGCCATCCGGGAGTCCACCATCCTGATGATCCTGATGAACCTGCTCCTGTCGTACATCTTCTGGGGCCACGGCAGCACGGTGAGGCTGACCGGATGAGCGACGAGAGCCTCTCCTCCCGATCCCGGACGATCTTCGGGCTGGTCGGCGCCGGCGTGATCGCGGTCGCCGCGGTCGCCGTCGGGATCTCCACCACCCCCTCGTACGCGGGCTCCACCTACTACGACGCGACCTTCGGCACCGCGGGCCAGGGCCTGGACCCCGGCAAGTCGGACGTGAAGATCCGCGGCATCGCGGTCGGCAGCGTCGACAAGCTCAAGCTCGACCGCGACGGCCGGGTGACCGTGAAGATCCGCGTCGACAAGGGGATCCGGGTCCCGGACACGGCCACCGCGACGATCGAGCCGGTGTCGGTGTTCGGGCCGAAGGACCTGGTGCTGGACCCCGGCGCGCACGAGCTGTCCGGCCCGTTCCTCAAGGACGGCGGGACGGTCGTGAAGACCTCCGACCCGCAGGACCTGTCGCAGACGGCGTGGCCCGCCTACAACCTCACCAAGGCGATCAACCCGGACGAGGTGGCGACGATCCTGCACACCCTCGGCGCCGGGCTGTCCGGTGAGGGTCCGGCGGCGCGCCGGCTGATCCAGAACGGGTCGACGGTCGTGGACGCGACGTACGCGGACCGCGCGTACATCCAGGCGCTGCTGAACGACATCAACGGGCTGTCGGGGACGCTCGCCGCGCACGGCGACAACATCACCCGGTTCACCGGCGACTTCAACACGCTGTCGCAGGTGATCAACGAGAAGCCGGACAAGATCAACCAGCTGCTGGCGCAGGCCGGCCGGCTCGGCGACACCGTCGGCACGACGATGCGCGGGCACGGCGCGAACCTCGGCAAGCTCATCGACAGCGTCGGCGGGGTCGCCGCGACGGTGCACTCCGAGAACGACAAGCTGCCGGTGCTGATGGACAGCCTCAACGGCTTCTTCGCGCTGCTCTCGAAGATCATCCGGATCCCGGGCCCGGAGGGCACCACGATCGCGCAGGCCAAGGAGGCGCTCTCCCTCGACCTGTGCCAGGTCTTCATCGACGTGTGCACCACCGACCCGTTCAAGAGCAAGACCACGAGCACGGCGGGAGGGCGGCCATGAGCCCGGCACGCGGCAAGGCCGCCCGCGGGCCGGAGTACACCACGATCGCGAAGTTCCTGGTGTTCCTCGTGGTGACCGTCCTGCTGACCTTCTACATCGGGCAGCAGATCCTCGGCACCAGCTTCAACTCCCGCTACAAGCTGACCGCGACGTTCGACGACGTCACCGGCCTGCTCACCGGCGACGAGGTGAAGGTGGCCGGGACGCCGGTCGGCCAGGTGAAGAGCATCAAGGTGGTGCGCGGCAAGGCCGTCGTCGGGATGGCCGTGGACAAGGACGTCCGGCTGCCCGCCGACTCCACCGCCGCCGTCCGCTGGCGCAACGTGATGGGCCAGCGGGTCATCTACCTGGAGCCGGGCAGCAGCCCCGCGAAGCTCGGCAACGGCGACCGGGTGCCGCACACCCGGTCGGTGGTGGACCTCGGCGAGATCCTCAACAGCCTCGGCCCGCTGACCCAGAGCCTGGACCCGAACCAGATCAACAAGATCCTGTTCTCCTTCTCGCAGGCGCTGGACGGCAACGAGCAGAACGTCTCGCTGCTCACCGACAACCTCGACGCGCTGCTGCAGACCTTCGAGGCCCGCCGCGACACGATCAAGGGGATGATCGACAACTACGAGACGGTCAGCCAGGCGATCGCCAAGCGGGACACCCAGATCGCCGCCAGCGTCGACAACCTGGCGTCGCTGACCGGCGTGTTCGCCGACAACCGCAAGCTGCTGGAGAACGCGGTCGTGCAGATCTCGGGCGTCACCACCAACCTGAACGCGGTGCTCGGCGGCAACGACGCGCAGCTCGCCCGCATCATCGACAACCTCGGCAAGTTCAGCGAGACCTTCCAGCTGAACGTCGACCAGCTGGAGAAGATGGTGCAGCAGCTTCCGCTGACCCTCCGCGAGCTGTTCGCCGCCGCCAACGGCGGGCACTTCCTGCGCACCAACGCGCTGTGCCTGAACATCGTGCAGGGGCCGTGCCCCTTCCCGATGCAGCTGCCGAAGGCGCCCGGCACCAAGCAGCCGTCCAAGCAGGACCTGGCCAAGCTGAAGGCGATGCTGACGGGGAGTGGCGGCTGATGGCGCTCAAGTCCCTGCGGGACGTCAACCAGAAGCTCGTCGCGATCGTGACGCTCGCGGTGCTCGCCGCCGGGCTGATCTTCGCGTTCGCGATCGGCCAGCTCCACCTGTTCGACCGGGGCTACACGATGAGCGGCTACTTCTCCGACCAGGCCGGCATCAAGAAGGGCGACGACGTGCGGGTCGCCGGCGTGAAGTCGGGCCGCGTCACCGGCGTCGAGCCGGACTTCGCGCACGGCCGCGTCCTCATCACCTGGCACGTCAACGCCGGCATCGACCTCGGCCGCGACACCCGCGCGGAGATCGAGACGACGACGCTGCTCGGCGGCCGCTACCTGAAGCTGTCCGGGCCGGTCGCGAGGCCCTACCTGGCGAGCCTGCCGGAGTCGCGGCGGCGGATCCCGCTGGACCACACCGGCGTCCCGTTCACCGTCCCCGAGGCGCTGCAGAACACCCAGAACATCGTCGGGAAGCTCGACGAGAAGAGCATGACGAAGCTGCTGTCGGAGGTGTCGGCGATCAAGTCGCCGGGCGCCGCGAAGCTGCACCGGATCCTGGAGAACATCCAGGACCTGTCGCGCACGCTCAACGACTCCTACCCGCAGATCCAGAACCTGATCGAGGCCAGCAAGACCATCACCGGCACGCTCGCGAGCAAGGACGACAAGCTCCGGCAGATCATCGACGCGAGCCAGGTGCTGCTGCAGTCGCTGGTGAACCGGCGCAACGAGCTCGCCGCGACGATCGGGCAGGGCAACCGGACGGTCCGCACCCTCGACAACGTCATCTCCCGGAACCAGAAGAAGCTGGACACGCTGCTGGACAACCTGCACCTGCTGACGACCCGGCTGGCGCCCAACATGGACGCCCTGAACACCGACTTCTCGCTGCTCGGCCCGACGTTCCAGCAGGTCGCGAACCTGAAGGGCAACGGGCCCTGGATCGAGGGCGTGCTCACCGGGCTCGGGCCGATCCAGCCGCCGGGACCGATCTCCACGCGGCGTTCCCCCGCCGGCCAGGGAGGCAACTGATGGGCCGCCTCACCCGGGTCTCCCGGACCACCAGGTTCGGCGCCGCCGCGATCGCGCTCGTGCTGGCCGCCGCGCTCGGCGGCTGCTCGCTCGGCTCGTCCGGCGGGGAGCGCACGATGACCGTCTACGTGCCGAAGGCGCGCTCGTTCTACCCGCAGTCGAAGGTCCTCGTGATGGGCGTCGACGTCGGCCGGGTCGACACCGTCAAGCAGCTGGACGACAAGATCAAGGTGACGTTCCACATCGACCGGGACGTCCCGCTGCCGCAGGGCGTGCAGGCCTCGATCGTCCCGCTGAACCTGGTGGGCGAGCGGAACCTGGTGCTGCACCCGGCGTGGAAGCCGGGCGAGCCGAAGGAGACCTCCAACGTCATCCCGCTCGAGCGGACGACCGTCCCGGTCGAGGTGGACGACGCGCTGAACTCCTTCACGAACCTGGCGAACGCGCTGGACCCGACGAAGATGCACACCGCGCTCGGCAAGGCCGCCGACGCGGTGAACGGCAACGGCAAGGAGTTCAACGCCACGCTGGAGCAGAGCGCCCGGCTGGTGGAGAACGTCGCGGGCCAGGACAAGGACCTGATCGAGGTCGCGCAGAACCTCAGCCGGATGGCCGGGGTGGTGCGGGGCCGCGAGCAGGTGCTCGGCACCATGATCCAGGACTTCGGGCAGGCGACGCAGGTGCTCGCGTCCGAGCGCGGCGACCTGCAGCAGCTGATCGGCGCGGTGCTGGACCTGTCGAAGAACGGCGACAAGCTGCTCCAGAAGTACAAGGGGCGGCTGCCGTACGACCTCGCCGTCCTCACCCGGGTGGCGCTGGTGCTGAAGGGCAACACCAAGCAGATCGCGCAGCTGCTGAACGTGCTGCCGGGCGTCAGCAGCGCCCTCATCGGCGGCTACGGCAAGAAGGACAAGTCGCTGCACATCCGGTTCGCCACCGACGCGTTCGTGCGGACGTGGCTGAAGGGCCTGATGGACTCCGACGAGGTCGCGTGCCCGCTTCCCGCGCCCAACTCCAACTGTCCCTGGCAGAACGGAGGCAACTGATGGGCAGGAAGGTCGTCTTGCTCGTCCTCGCCACGGTCCTCGCGCTCTCGGGCTGCAACTACAAGACGGTCGGGGCGCCGAAGGGGCACCTCACCCTGACCGCCGAGTTCAGCGACGTGCAGGGGCTGGTCGCCGGGCACAGCGTGAAGATGTCCGACATCACGATCGGCAGCGTCACCAAGGTGCAGCTGGACGGCTACCGCGCGAAGGCGACGCTGTCCATCAAGGACGGCGTCAAGATCCCGCAGGGCACCCGCGCCGAGATCAAGGTGACGTCGCTGCTCGGCGAGAACTACGTGGACCTGCAGATGCCGCCGGGCGCCAGCATGGACCGCGGCCCGTTCCTGGCGAACCACGCGGCGATCACGCAGACCAGCGTGCAGCCGGCGTTCGAGCAGGTCGTCGGGCAGGCGGGGCCGCTGGTGCAGGCCCTCGCCGGCAACGACGTCGCGACGGTCGTCAACGCCGGCGCCACCGCCCTCGACGGCAACGGCACCCGGCTCAACACCTCGATCGCGAAGGCGACGACCCTGCTGAAGATGGTCGCCGACCAGCGCGAGCAGCTCGGCGAGTCGGTCGACCATCTCGCGAGGCTCGGCCGGTCGCTGGCCGCCGGGGACGACGCGCTGAACCAGGCGCCCGTCGAGATCGAGCGCACCACCCGGCTGCTGGACCAGGACAAGCGGAAGATCCTCGGCACGGTCGCCAAGCTGACCGAGGCCGCCCGCCAGCTGAACGACAAGGTGCTGGAGGGGCGGGTCGCCCGGTTCCGCAAGCTGCTGGACGACCTCGACCCCGTCCTCGCGCAGCTCGGCAACAACCGCACCCGGCTGACGAACCTGGTCAACGGGCTGGTGACGTTCACCACCAAGCTGCCGAAGGCCAGCTACGACGGGCAGCTGCTGCTGTACCCGCTGCTGAACATCGTGTGGCCGGACGGGTCGCCGGTGCTCGGCGGCGACAAGCCCGCCAAGAAGACGGGCAAGGCGGCCGGCGGCGCCGGCGGCGGCACGGGCGGCACGGGCGGCACCGAGCTGCCGAAGCAGTTCCGGACGGCGTTCCCGGACCTCGACAAGATCCTGCAGGGGCGGCAATGACCAGGCGAGTGACGATCAACCTGGCCGTGTTCGGCGCACTGGCCGTGATCATGGTCGTGTGGGCGTTCCGGAACGTCGTGCACTTCGACTTCATCGAGCGGCCGTACCACATCACGGCCGAGTTCGAGTCGTCACCGGGCCTGCACCCGAACTTCGAGGTCGACTACCTCGGGCTGCGGGTCGGCAAGATCGACTCGGTGAAGCTGGTCAGGAACAAGGTCGTCGTGCGGCTCGACATGGAGCGCGGGGTGAAGATCCCGCAGGGCGTCACCGCGGCGGCGGCCCGCAAGTCCGCGGTCGGCGAGCCGGTGGTCGAGCTGACCCCGGCGCCGGGCCGGGCGGGCGCCCCGCCGATGAAGCCCGGCACCGTCATCCCGGTGTCGCAGACGAAGGTCCCGCCGAAGTACAGCGACCTGTTCGGCGCGGTCATCAAGTCCCTCGACGCGATCAACCCCGACGACGCGAAGGTGCTCACCCACGAGCTGGCGGAGGGCCTCGCCGGCCGCGAGGACTCGATCCGGCAGATCGTCAACGGCGGCGACCAGCTCACCCAGACGTTCGCGCAGAACACAGAGCTGCTGGACGGGCTGACCAAGGACCTCGGCAAGATCACCAGCGTGCTGAACCGGAACCGCGGGGCGCTCGGCGCGGGCATCGACAACGTCGCCGCCCTCACCTCCGCGCTCGCGCAGGTGCGCGGCCAGCTCGCCGAGCTGCGCGACCGCGGCCCCGGCCTGCTGTCCACGGTGAACAACCTGCTCGACGAGACCGGCCCGAACTTCGACTGCACGGTCGACACGCTCGGCAACTGGGGCATCTCCGCCTACAACCCGAACTACCTGTCGGACCTGAAGACGACCCTCGCCGTCGCGCCGCAGCTGAAGACCGTCCTCGACAACGTGATCGGGCTGGACCAGGGCAAGCCCGTCCTGAACGTCATCTTCGAGATCACGCTGAAGCACCAGGCGGCGCTGGAGTACAAGTACCCGCTGCCGCAGCCGCAGCTGGCCACCGTGCCGACCTGCGCCGGGGGCCGGACGCCCGACCTGGACGTCAAGCAGAACACCTACCGGGCGAAGAACCCGGGCGACGTGATCCCCACCCACGATCCCGCGCTCGACAAGCCCCTCAAGGCCCAGAACGCCGCGAACAACGGCAAGGACTCTTCTGGTGGGCCGCCGGTTTGGCTAGTGTACATTCCCCCGGTTCTGGCACTGATGGTGCTGATCAGGGTCATGATGGGCTCGGTGCCCGTGGTGTCCCGCCTGTCCCGGCTTCGCCGCCGGCACAAGGACTGACCCCAATCCCCGTAGGAGTACCGAAGTGACAGCCAAGACCACCAAGGAAGCCGCGGACGCCGCCCGGGAGAGCCACCCGGACGGCGAGGCCGACGAGGTCGAGGCGGTCGCGTCCGAGCAGGACGAGGCGGTCGAGGACGCGCAGGCCGCGAAGGCGGTCGCGTCCGAGCAGGAGGACGGCGCGGAGGAGGCGGCCGAACGGCCCGCCGCGCGCCCGAAGCGCAAGCGGCGGGTCCGGGTCATCGAGGTCATCGACGACGATGACGACCTCGAGGACGTCCTGGAGGCGATCGAGGCCGAGGACGACGAGGACGAGCCCCCGGCCCGTCCCGCGGCGAAGACGGCGAAGACCGCGAAGCCGGCCGCCAAGGCGTCCCTCGCCAAGCCCGCGGCGGCGGCGAAGCCCCGCCCTGAGCGGCTCGAGCCCCCGGAGGAGGAGGCCGAGGAGCGGGCGGACGCGGTGGCGGCGCGGCCGGCGCGCAAGGTCGGCCCGTTCTCCTACACCCCGACCCGTCCTCCGAAGGAGCACGCCGAGTCGTCCTCGCTGGTCCGCGTCATCGTGACGGTCGTCGTGGTGGCGCTGCTCGCGAGTCTCGCGATCTGGCAGTGGACGAGGGCGAGCGGCCTCGCGTCCGACAAGGACGCCCGCGGCGAGGTCTCCAAGGTGGCCCTGCAGTACGGGGACGTGGCGTTCAACTACAACGCGTCCAACTACCAGTCGCAGGCGGCCAAGGCCGAGAAGCTGATGGCCGGCGACCTGCTCGACCAGTTCAAGCAGTCGACGCTGCCGGGCCTGACGGCCGCGTTCAAGAGCGACTCCCAGGTCGGGATGTCGTCCAAGAGCACCGATGTCTTCGTCGGCAGCGTGAACGGCAAGTTCGCCACCGTGGTCGTCATGGTCGACATCGGCCTGCAGACCAAGGACGGGAAGGTCAGCCAGCCCTCCACGCTGCTGCGCCTCGCGCTCGCGAAGGTCGACGGCAAGTGGAAGGTCACCAAGCAGTACCCGTCCGGCGTCAACGACAGCAACCAGAACACGGGGAGCAACGGCCTGGTGCCGGGGAGCAGCGCCGCGTCGCCGTCCCCGAGCACGACCAAGACCGGCAAGCCGTAGAACCGGCGCGTCCCGCGCCCCGCACGGTGGAAGCCGTGCGGGGCGCGGCGCGTTGTGCGGGGTGAAAAGTCGGAGGCGGCGGGCAGGATGTCGACGGTGACGGAGCGTACGGTCTCAGACGAGGGCACCCGGGTGCCGGACGAGGTGATCCACGAGTTCGGGGCGCTGCTCGGCGCCGCCGCTCTGCTGGAGCGCATCGCGGGGCGCGAGCTGGAGCGCCGCTGCGGCATCCGGCACGCGGTGTTCGAGGTGCTGCTCCGGCTGTCGGACGCGGGCGCGGACTGCCCCGACATGGGCGGGCTGGCCGGCGAGCTGATCCTCACCAGCGGCGGCATGACCCGGCTGGTCGACCGGATGCAGGAGGCGGGGCTCGTGCGCCGCCGCCCGCACGCCGGGGACCGGCGCCGCCACCTCGTCGAGCTCACCGACGCGGGCCGCGCGAAGCTCGACGAGGCGATGCGGGTGCACGCCGAGACGCTCCGCGAGCACTTCGCGGGCCCCCTCACCGACGACCAGCGCCACGCCCTCGTCTCGGCCCTCCGCACCCTCCGCACCACCGCCCGCAAGGAACTCGGCACCCTGAGGTAGCCGAACACCCTCGCCCCCGGCAGGTTGAACCCCGGCCGGCGGTCACGGGCAAGCACGCGGAGCGAGCGCCAGCGAGCGCAGCGGGCATGCCCGTCGTGACGGGGGTTCCAGGGGGTCGCCCCCCTGGGAATCAGCGTGAGTAGTGCTCGACTACGAGTTGTTCGTTGCAGATGACGGGGATCTCGGGGCGTTCGGGGAGGCGGGTGAGCTGGGCGGCGAGGGCGTCGTGGCGGACGTCGAGGTAGGGCGGGACGGTGTCGGTGTGGCCGCCGGCGGCGGCGATCTGGAAGGCGGCCATCCGGCGGCTGCGTTCGGCGACGGTGATGACGTCGCCGGGGCGGAGGCGGAAGGACGGGCGGTCGACGCGGCGGCCGTTCACCAGGATGTGGCGGTGCACGACGAACTGGCGGGCCTGGTAGATGGTGCGGGCGAAGCCGGCGCGCAGGACGAGGGCGTCGAGCCGGCGTTCGAGGTCGACGAGGAGGGCCTCGCCGGTCTTGCCGCCGGCCTTGGCGGCCTTGGCGAAGGCGTTGCTGAGCTGGGCCTCGCGGATGTTGTACTGCGCGCGCAGGCGCTGCTTCTCGCGGAGCCGGACCTTGTAGTCGCTCTCCTGCTTTCGGGCGCGGCCGTGCACGCCGGGCGGGTAGGGGCGGGCCTCGAAGTACTTGACGGACTTCGGGGTCAGGGGGATGCCGAGGGCCCGGGAGAGGCGGACCTTGGGGCGGGGGTTGTTCATCGCGCTCCTCAGTGGTTAGGTAAGCCTTAGTTAGGTAACCCTAACCTAGTACGTCGAGGAGGCCATGGTGGGGCGAGCGGACACGACGGGGACGCGGGTGGGCGGGCCCACGGCGGCGGAACGGGCGCGGACGCTCGCCTACGGCATGGGCGACGGCGTCCTCGCGGCGCCGGGCGTCCCGCACACGCCCGTCCCGGCGTACACCACGGACCTCGACGGGCGGCCGCTGCTGCTCCTGCCGGCGGAGTCGGCGCTGGTCAAGGCGCTGGACGGGGAGGACGACCTGCCCGCCACGCTGCGGATCAGCGACGTCGCGCCGGTCCCGCTCGCCGACCGGGTGCGCGGCCGGGCGTGGCTGCACGGGTGGCTGACGGAGCTGCCGCCGGCCGGGCTGCGGGACGCCGCGCTCAAGCTGTCCCGCCCGCACCCGCGTCCCGAACTGCTCGACCTCGCCGCCGAGACGCCGCCGCGCGACCGCAAGTGGACGGTGCTCACGATGGACGTCGCGCAGGTCGAGATCGAGGACGCCTGGGGCGGCGCGACCCTCGAGCCCGAGGAGTACGCCGCCGGCGCGCCGGACCCGTTCGTCGCCATCGGCGCGGGCATCCTGACGCATCTGGACTCGTGCCACCGCGACGAGCTGAAGGGCCTGCTGCCGGTGTCGGCGTCCCCGTCGGGCGATCCGGACGGGCTGCCGGAGGTCCGGCCGCTCGGGCTGGACCGGTACGGAATGTGGCTGCGCTGCTCCGCGCCGTCGCCGGACGGGGGCGGAACGTTCGACCTGCGGCTGACGTTCGGGGAGCCGGTCAGTGATCTCCACGGCCTGCGCCGGGTGTACCGGCACCTGTTCGCGCACGCGACCCCGTAGTCCGTACGGGACGAACACCGAAATATCCGTCCATATGGCCGTGATCTCCCGGATGGCGCGGACCGTCCCCGCCGGGACATGCTCGGGTCTCCGGCCGCGGGACGCCGCCCGTCGCCCGCCCGGGACGCCCCGGCCGCCGGCTCGCCCTCGCGGGGTGGGTGAGCAGGCGGACGGGAACCGTACCGGGCGGCGGAACGGCGGCGGCCCCGGCCGGGCCGGTGGTCCGGCGCCGCGGAGCGTAAGCCGGGGGCGTGGTCCGGGCCACTGGTCGAAACCTCTCGGCCGCGTCCAGGCCACTGCCCGCGATTGGCTCTGCCGCCGGCGGCCGCCGCGCCGCACGCTGGGAGCATGACCGGACATCACCCGCAGACCCGCGCCGTCCACCCGCCCGTGATCACGCCGTCCGGCAGCCGCCCGCTCGGCCAGCCGATCTACCAGAGCCACCTGTTCGCCTTCGACGCCGCCGACGACCTCGCCGCCGCGTTCCACGGCCCCGGCCAGGCGTTCCTGTACGGGCGGATGAGCAACCCGACCGTCCGCGCCCTGGAAGAGGCCCTCGCCGGGATCGAGGGCGGCACCGGGGCCCTCGCCACCGCCGCCGGGATGGGCGCGGTCAACGGGGTCCTGACGGCGCTGCTGAAGTCGGGCGACCACGTCATCGCGCAGTCGTCGCTGTACGGCGGCACGTACGCGCTGCTGCACGACCTCGCCGACCGGTGGGGCGTCGAGCTGACCCACATCCCCGGCGACGACCCCGCCGAGGTCCGCGCCGCGCTGCGCCCGAACACGCGGCTGCTCTACCTGGAGACGGTCGCGAACCCGACCACGCACGTCACCGACGTCCCCGCGTTCGCCGAGGCCGTCCGGGGGACGGGCGTGCTCACCGTCGTCGACAACACGTTCGCGCCGCTGCTGTTCAGGCCCCTCGAACACGGCGCGGACATCGTCGTGCACTCCGTCACCAAGTTCCTCAGCGGGCACGGCGACGTCATGGGCGGCGCCGCCGTGTTCGCCGACCCGGACGTGCACCGCCGCGTCTGGGACCACGCCGTCGAGCTCGGCTCCACCGCCGACCCGTTCGCCGCGTGGCTGACCCTGCGCGGGCTCGCGACCGCGCCGATGCGCGTCGCCCGGCACAGCGCGAACGCCCTCGACCTCGCCCGCCGCCTCGCCGGGCACGCCTCCGTCGACCGCGTCCACTACCCGGGGCTCATCGACCACCCGCAGCACGAGACCGCGCGCCGGCTGCTGCCCGACGGCGCCGGCGGCGTCCTGGCGTTCGAGCTCGCCGGCGGCCGCGAGGCCGGGCGGGTGTTCAGCGAGTCGGTGCGGCTGGTGTCGCTCAGCCCGTCGCTCGGCGACACCGGCACGCTCGTCATGCACCCCGCGAGCACCTCGCACCGGCAGATGGACGCCGCGTCCCTCGCCGCCGCCGGCATCGGCGAGGGCACCGTCCGCCTGGCCGTCGGCCTCGAAGACCCCGACGACCTCTGGGAGGACATCGAGCAGGCCCTCGCCAAGGCCACCTGACCGGACGGGAGGCTAGAGGTAGAAGCCGGTGGCGGTGGAGGGCGGCGCGTGGGTCTCGGGGCGGTGCTCGCCCTTGCGGAGCGCGGCGAGCTCGGCGAGGGTGGCGCCGTCCGGGCCGATCTCGGACGCGGCGTCCGAGCCGTCCAGCCACGCCACCGACTCCTCGCGGGACAGCCGGCCCACCTCGATCTGCGCGAGGCAGCGGCCCGGCCGCACCACCGCCGGGTGCAGCATCGCCAGGTCCTCGTTCGTGGTGATCGCCACCAGGACGTCCCGGCCCTGCCCGAGCATCCCGTCGGTGAGGTTCAGCAGCCGCGACAGGCCCTGGCCCGTCGACTGCTTCGCCTCGCCGCGGATCAGCTCGTCGCAGTCCTCCAGGATGAGCAGCCGCCAGCGGCGGTTCTCGTCCTCGTCGTCGCCGACGGCCACCTCCATGAGGTAGCTGGGCGTGCCGAACAGCGCCTCCGGGTCGAGCACGCAGTCGGCCTGGCACCACTTGCCCCACGCCCGCGCGAGCGCCCGCAGCGCCGTCGTCTTGCCGGTGCCGGGCGGGCCGTGCAGCAGCAGGAGCCGCCCCGCGACCTCGTCCCGGGTCAGCTTCATCACCCGGTCGAGCGCGTCGGCGACGGCACCGGTGTAGTTGCCCCGGATGTCCTCCCAGGCGTCGGCGGAGATCGCCCGCTCGTCGCGCGACGGCCCGTGCATCCCCATGTGCCAGAAGCCCATCTCGACGCTGGTCTCGTCGGTCTTCGGCGGGTCCGTCGCGTCCTTCACCGACGCGTCCAGCACCGACTCGGCGAGCGCGTCCGACACCGCCGACACCGCGAGGTACGCGCTGCCGTTCTTCCACCGGTTCGTGAGCAGCGTCCAGCCGTCGCCCTCGGCCAGCACCGACTCCTTGCCCTTCTCCCGGGCGACCCGCACCAGGCGCGCCCCGTCCGGGCGCAGCGGCGCCTCCGGGCGGACGTGGTCCAGCCGCGTCGACCGCGACCACGGCTGCTCGCCGGACGCGAACGGGCGCAGCGACAGCACGTCCATCACGTCGGCGGGGGAGTTGTTGTCGCTGAGGTTGAAGACCACCGGCAGCGTCGCCTCGGGCCCGGGATCGGTCGCGTTCTCCCCGGGCCCGACGAGATGCAGGACGTCCTGCGGCCTCTCCTGCGACATGGTCATGTCATTGATCATCAGGCGTGCGCGGCGGGCGCGTCCACCGAATTAGCGGCACCGGCGCGGCTCAGGCGCCGCCGCCCTCGCGCTCCTGCCGGGCGGCGCGGCGGGCCTCCGCCTCCTGGAAGTCGAGCTTCTCGGCCTCCTCCGGCGTCGGCGCGGTGCCGCCGAGGTAGGCGGGCTGCCACCACTTCTCGCCGGCCTTCGGGACGTCGGGGTACTCGCGCTGCGCCTTCTCCAGCAGCTCGGACATGCGGGCCTGCAGGTCCCGGGTGACCTGGTCGTAGTCGTCGCCGCGCTTGGGGTGCATCGGCTCGCCGACCAGGATCGTCACCGGCACGTTGCGCTGCAGCAGCCGGCGCTTGCGGCCCTTCGTCCACAGCCGCTGCGGGCCCCAGATCGCGATCGGGATCAGCGGGGTCTTGGACGCCACCGCCATCCGCACCGCGCCGCTCTTGATCTCCTTCACCGTGAAGGAGCGGCTGATCGTCGCCTCCGCGAACACCCCGACGATCTCGCCGCCGCGCAGCGCCTTCAGCGCCGCCGCGTACGAGGAGGCGCCCGCCTCCCGGTCGACCGGGATGTGCTTCATGCCGCGCATCAGCGGCCCGCCGACCCGGTTGTCGAAGATCTCCTTCTTCGCCATGAACCGCACCAGCCGGCCGGCCGGGTGCGCGGCCAGGCCCGCGAAGATGAAGTCGAGGTAGCTGACGTGGTTGCTGACGAGCACGGCACCGCCGGTGCTGGGAATGTGTTCGGTCCCCTCCAGACGGAACTTGATGTTCAGGGCCTTGAACACGCCAAGAGCCGTCTTGATCACTGGCGGGTACACGCGTTCGGACATGTCAGCACCGTACTTGAGGTGCGCCATGATCAGCGAGTGCGGTGCCGGGATCGCGATGGATCCCACAAGCGGCCGGAACTCTGAGAAGGTGGGGTGTGACGTGATCCGCCGATGGTGAAGGGGGATGAGCATGGAACCGTTGGACGCGGCGGCGGACGTGCACGCGCTCATCCGCGACGTGCTCCCGGCGCTGGCGCCCAGCGCCTGGTTCGACTCCGGGACGTCCGAGGTGGTGCTGCCGCTCGGCCGGTCCGAGGCGCGCGCCTCCAGCTGGACGGTGCTGGAGCGGTGCGCCCGCGAGCCGCGCTCGGCGTGGCCGCAGGTGGTGGACGAGTGGGTCCGCGAGGTCGGCGACCGCGCGTTCCTCGCCGTCGGCGAGATGGAGCTGTTCGGCGACGTCCGCGAGCTGCTGCGGCTGCGGATCGTGCCGAAGCTGGCCCCCCGCGACCGGGAGGGCCTCGTCGTCGTCCCGGCCGGCGACCACTTCGACGCGATGGTGATGATCGAGCATCCGCGCTACGGCGGCCCGCTGACGAAGGCGAGGGCCGGCCTGCTCGGCCTGCACAAGCTCGGCTACGTGATGACGAACACCCACGACCGCGAGCTGTCGGACGTGTCGGTGCACGACCAGCCCCTGCTGCCCGGACGCAACGTCCGGGTGGTGGCCAAGCCGGGCAGCCGGTACGTGTCGGCGCTGCTCAGCGAGGTCGACCAGTTCCTCCCGGTGCCGAACGAGCACGGCGCGCTGGTCGGCGTCCCGTGCCACAGCACGCTGCTGCTGTACCCGATCACGTCCACGGCCGTCCGCGAGGTGCTCCCCGTCTTCGCCGACGTCGTCCGCGAGATGCACGCCGCCGCCGACGACCCGTGCGCCCCAGGCGTCTACTGGAGCCACGGCGAGCGCCGCCTGACCCCCCTCCCCGCCGACGCCCCCCACGAGGGCACCGGCGAGTTCGCCACCCTCCTCCGCCGCCTGCCCTCGTGACCCAGGGGGGCGACCCCCTGGAACCCCCGTTGCGACGGAGGACGCGTTTCCCGCTCCGCTAGAGCTCCGCGTGAAACGCGTCGTCCGTCGGCGGGCAGGCCCGCTGCGCTCGCTGCACTCGCTCCGCGTGCCTGCCCGTG